>DDVI01000026.1 GCA_002345205.1 Bdellovibrionaceae bacterium UBA2316
CAACTTTCCAAAATTTCTCACTTTGACCAGTGTCTTGATCCAATAGCATTTTTACTGACTCCACCATTCCGCATTCAGAAAACGTATTGATCAATGACTGCTCGGTTGCGGTGAATGGTAAATTGCCAACGTATAATTTGTTTCTCATAAAAATCTCCTTCGTGACTTTAATAAGGACATTCTTTTGGAGAAAAAAAGCGAATCGATTAAACTACAAGAATGTAAGTGATCTTATTAGACCACAGAGTCACCCGAATAGATATAGCCATTCCTCCAACTCATCGGCAATGGCCCTAAACATAAGATAATAAATAAAGACAATTCAAATCAAACAAGGCTTAGTTAATTACGTACTACCGCAGTAAAAAAACTGGACCAAAACACTTCACACAGCGACAGAACTTTAATTTAAACTGGCCCTTCATACACAGCCAGGCCATCCAAATTACGAAACTCAATCGTCTGTGTAGTTCCTAGCAAAATCATCTTCGCCACTTCAGTAACAAATTCCACACGATCAGTAGTGTATAAAATAATATGTCCCGGAGTACCCGGCGCCGTCTGAACACATTTAGCATGAATGAGCTGCTGGGTTAACTCACGTTCTGAACTCACCAATGTTACATTCAGGCCCAAATAATTTTTTAAAGCTTGGTACAATAATGGATAATGTGTGCATCCCATGATCAGTGTGTCAATACCGGCCTCTTTCATTGGACGCAGGTAACGATCAACAATTAAATCTGTTGCTGGATCATGAAATAAACCTTCTTCCACTAATGGCACAAACAAGGGGCACGCCTGCGCAAAGATTTCACCTTGATATCCCATGGCTCTTAGTTCGCGTTCATAAACTTTCGAATTGATTGTAGCCTTTGTTCCGATGATACCGACTTTTCCGTTGCGTGTTTCACGTAATGCCGAAATCGCACCCGGTTGAATCACTTTGAAAACAGGAACACCATTATAAGAATTAGCCGGAAACTGCGTCGATGCCGAATTACAAGCGATGATAAATGCCTGACAATTAAACTGACTTAAAAAGTGTAAATTTTCTTCTGTATAGGTGCGAATCGTTACGCCCGATTTCGTTCCGTAGGGAAGTCGAGCGGTGTCTCCAAGGTAAATCCAAGATTGTGCGGGAAACGTCTGACAGAGTTGCTTTAAAACTGTAAGACCACCTACTCCAGAATCAAAGACACCAATCGGAGCCATTACTTATTTAGACCATGAGCACGAGATTCATTCATTCCTGATGTCGACATTTCAATGAAGCGCGCCTTTTCACATAGCTCTTCGATAGTTGAGGCATTTACATACGTCATACCCGAACGGATACCACCCGATAATTCCAAAATTACGTCTTTTACGTGGCCTTTAACAGAAACCGTTGTCGACTCGCCTTCTGGCGCCATTCCCTCTGGAACACCACCACGCCATGAATCTTGCGCCGAACGCGAAGCCATTCCACGATATTGCTTGCGACCGTTTTTGATTTCTCCGGGAGTTTCAATCGTTCCCGACAACATACTTCCTAGCATCACTAAGTTTGCTCCACCCGAAAGGGCTTTCACGATGTCACCTGATGTTTTAATACCGCCATCCGCGATGATCGGCACATTTTTTTCTTTTCCCACTTCCGCGCACAACGCGACGGCCGTTAACTGAGGAACACCGGCACCGGTGATGATACGAGTTGTACACATCGAACCAGGACCGATACCAACCTTGATAGCATCTGCACCGGCTTCAATTAACTCTTCGGTTGCTTCAGGTGTCGCTACGTTACCCGCGATAATATCTGTTTTAGGAAAGTGGTCTTTACACCATTTCATTGTTTCTAACATTTGCACCGAGTGCCCGTGAGCAATGTCGATCGTTAGAATATGCACGCCCGCTTCCACTAGTTTTTTGGCACGTTCACGGAAATCATCATTCACACCAATACTGGCAGAAATTAAATTTACATTGGCCTTACGAATAGCGTGTACATGTCGAACCTGCTCTTCGATCGACATAAAGCGATGAAGAATACCAAGGCCACCTAACTTTGCCATCGCAATCGCCATATCTGATTCCGTGATTGTGTCCATGTTCGCCGAAACGATCGGTAGATCTAATGTGTAATTGCGAGTTAGCTGAGTTTTTAAAGAGGGATCTTTACGAGAACGCATATCTGTTTTTGAAGGAACGATCAAAACATCGTCAAATGTAAGACCCTTCATGCGCGTACGAACTTGTTGCCATTTAAAAAGTAACTCCATAAAACTCCCTGCGGTCTAGATCGCCTTTACAACCACGTTTTCAAGTGGTTTTACATGTGTCTGAATATAGATTTCCGCTAATAGCAGAAAGGCAAACAGACCTAAGGCGCCATTGAAAATACTGACTAACAAAGCCAGCACAGGAGTGTCATTAAAATCCTTATAATTATCAAGAACAGAGCTCAGCATTATAGGAAATACCAAGTAAAACACAAGAAAGACAAAACAGGTCGATAGCCACCGCTTACGGAAATGGCGCTCAGAGGCTTGTAAAGCATCTACATTTCCTTTGTCGTATTCGGGGTCCAAGAAGACAACGACAGGAACATACGCGTAAGCAATAAATTTATATAATCCCGGAAGGATGAACGCCAGAAACCACCATGTGGTTTTTCCCCAACTGCGAAGAGTTTCAATGAACAGCTGTTCCGATGGACTGCCTTCAATTTGGTACATCGGCGCCCCTCGTTTTAAGTTTCGCATTTGGCTCAATGCTAACAAAGTAATCAGAGTCGGAAAGATAATTCCATTTACTAAATGAAGACTCGCAAAACCAATTAACGAGAGCGTACTTGGATCGGCGCTGTTTATAATCGCTTCTATCTTTTTTACTAAAAAATGCTCAAAAATGGAGCTAATCCAAAAGAATAGTACGATCGGAATCAGGAAAAGTTTCAATTGGACGAGTTTTTTAAAAGCATTTTTGAAAAGCATGAAAATATTAAATATTTGTTAGTGACAAACCTCAAGAAAAATGATTTTTTAGTGATTCATTTTTGCAATTGCATGCGCCCCGGTGGTGAAACTGGTAGACACACAGGACTTAAAATCCTGGGCTTCGGTCAAACGGGCGTGCCAGTTCGATTCTGGCCCGGGGCACCACTTTTCTTTGTAAAATCAATACCTTAAAAGAATAATTAAAATCCAAAATCAAAAAAGATTTTGGATTTTTTTTGATGCCGACCCACCATTTTCCCACCACTCATTTTTCCCGGGACTCCAAAGTCCTAGGACAGCAAAAAAGTCCTGGGACAAAAATATTTTTTTCAAGAACTTCGCATTGGCTTAAATAAAAATCAGAAGAAGTAAGTTTATCCTTACGACTTGATTCAAACCAATGAAGATATTCCTCCCATGTTTTTTGCTCCCAAGTCTTTGAAAGTTGTCTTAATTCTTCTAGTGGTCTTTCCACACCAGAAGGTGTGAGCCACGGTTGATTCTTTTTTTTTCATTTATCTCCCCCTTTAAGGATTAGCGTTCATTTGCTATGGGAGAGACATTTCAATTTAAAAACCTAAGACCATACTATTTATTAAAACTTTGAATTACTTTAGGATTTTTAAAATTTGTTATTTTAGATAAGAAATTTAAAAATTAATTTTGGTTGAGTTTACAATCAGAAAATTATTAGAAATAAATTTATATTTAATAGAGGTGGTTTAATTTTCGATCAGTCGGTTGAAAACTAAACCGCAAAGTTTTTACAAGAACTGTAACAGAATTTAATTCTTTAAGTTTTATCAAAAGATTTCAAGATTGGGATAGAAATGAAAAAAATATTTAATTTGGCTTCTTTATGGATTTTAATGATTAATACATACCAATGCAGATAAAATGGATAACCTATTTGATAAAAGTGTTACTATAGATAAAAAAATAGCCCTCTGGTTTTTTCCTAGAGGGCTATAGTAGCTTAAATTGATTTTATTGAAGTGTTTTATGGCCACTTCTTTTCAAAGGTTGCAGTTACAGGAACATTTGGCGCGCAGTCTCCACCATTCGGAGATTTAACTACCCAAGTAAAATTTAGTTCTCTGGCTGTAATATCAAACGTGCCACACCAAGAGTCTTTTTTTGTATTAACAGGTTTTCCAGAAATAATTTCTTCATTAAGATTGAGGCAAAGATGATTTGTATTTGAAACTGAATAGTCTCCTCTAGCAACATTCCAATCATAAGGTCGCATAATTGCGATTTCAACTTTTGAGCTGTCGGGGAAATACCAATTATACTGAATACTGTCTGGAACCTGAGGCGATACCCCAGTCTCACATCGGATTGATTTAAGCTGCCAATGCGTTCCACCTAACTCATCTGCAAAAGAAACCGAACTTATCATCAAAAAAAATAAGAAAATGAATTTCATAAAACTTGCCTCCAAGCACATTTTGATCTCGGGAAAACAACTCTGACAAGTCAGGCTGCTTCAAAAAGTAAACCTTTTTCCCATTTGCGTTATATTTCATTTGAAGGTTAATAGCCATTTTAACCATCCTTTAGCCTTTATGAACATCTGGATGCTAATCTTAGCCTTTTAGAACAGAATCCATTTAAACTATTTCAATTTCTTCTGTAAGAAAGCAAGTCTTTATTACCAAGACTGCAGCATAGATTGACTGTTTAAGCTGCGTACTTGACTTTTTCCGCTTGGAAAAAATTCTTTATTTTCTCTGGATTTTTCT
>DDVI01000124.1 GCA_002345205.1 Bdellovibrionaceae bacterium UBA2316
TTTTGATACGAAAAATCCCGGACGGCTTTTACTGTTTAATATTTTGACAGGGGTAAAGCGTGAAATGGGCTAAGGCTCTAAAACCGAGTAACAATTCGCATGAAATCAATCACTTACTGAGTGATTCAGGCCCCTTTATTGCTTTCTAGTTTCCTATGCGACGATGCGTAGTTACCGCTTTATTTGTAGTGCTCAACTCAGCCTCATGTTGGGCGTCTAATTTTCACGAACACTTTTCATCACTCTTTCTTGCAGATAATTTTGTAGCGTTAGGACCCGACGTTTTTTCCGTTCCGACCGAAGAGCAACTATTATCCAAAACTTTGGTAACCTATGAAAGATACCTCCTATTCATGAAAGTAAACTTTAATCTTTCTGAAGACATTGCTCGAAACATAGTTTCTCTCGAAGATTTTCCCCATTTAACGATAAAAGATCTGTGCCATAGCTTACCTGGTGATCCAGTTGAAAATTTTAGACACTTTATTTTTATTGAAAAAGTAGAACAAGGCATGTCGAGTGCGGACGTTAGGAAAATATATGCAACTCAAGAAGACATTCGTACACATTGGATAAAGAGTTTATCGCCAGAACATTTGGCTCGCCTCTATCGGCACTACTTTGAAACCGATCATCAGCAAAATTGGAAAGAAATGCATATTTCCATTCCTGAAGTTTTTTTGCATGACCCCGTTCACCAGTGGCGTTATTCAACCTTCACTGAAATAGCTACGCACTACAAAGCTAAAGTGAAAACATTTGTCAGTGTTCGTCGAGATAAAATCAAAAACGCAATCAAACGCCTAGATGGCGACCACGGTATTGATGGCCTGGACATTACTTCTAGTCTGTTCGAAGACAATCAAGAATTTGAAATGGACAAAATGAAAAAGGTGAAAGCGGAACTGCTAGTTAACCTCTTTAATTTTATGAGCGAAACACAGCAAGAGTTACGCATTCACGCATTCGAAGCCGCAAATACGGGGCCTTTTTACGATATCTTAAAACAGACTCTACAAAATCACAGTCAACCAATTCGAATTCGTATCGGACACATTAATCATGTAACTTCAGAGTGGCTAGACGTGATGGCGAAAAATAGAAATTTAAATATACGTTTCGATGTAAATGGGGCCTCAAACTTTTGGCTACACTCAACACCGACATCTGAGATCCTAAGAAAAATTCGAATGATTCACTCTTACGGTTTCAAAACAAATTTGGGGTCAGATGGCCGAGGCATATTGCCAGGTTCATCTTACTTAGAACAATTAGGAACTCTTAGGAAAATGGGATACAACTACCAATGTATTCAGTTCTACGTTCCATAATTTAGTCTTACTTACCCAGCTCATCATCCAACTGACGAATAGCTACAACGATATTTAAAAATTTTCTCCCAAGCGGCGTGTATTCATATTCCACTCGTGGAGGAATTTCAGGATATTCAATTTTATTTATAATCTTGTATTTCATAAATCTGCGAAGTCGTTCATTAAGAACTTTAGTAGTTAGACCATCTTGTTCACGTACCATGGCTCCGGGACGCTTGATGCCCTTATCCATCATATCTAAAATTGACAACGACCACTTGCAACCAATCACGTCTTCAACCAAAGAATTTATTTTCAATTTTTTTTCGTCCATAGTTTCCCTAATATGCACCAAAAAGTACCTATCCTACCGATTTGTACCGACTTGTTTTCATTTATTATTTCATGAAAATAGAAAAATAAATAGGAGGAAACATGTCACACTTAACTATCAAAACACCAGAACAAACTGAAGGACATCACAAGCAAATGTTCGATCAGATCAAAGGCGCCTTCGGCGTCGTGCCAAATATGTTCAAGGTCATCGGAAATTCACCGGCGGCTTTAGAAAGTATGTGGGGTTCGTTCGGAGCTCTAGGCAAAGGAAAAATTAATGCTAAACTTGGCGAACAGATTGCCGTGCTCGTCGCTGATATCAATCGATGTGAGTATTGTTTAGCAGCTCACACTGTCTTAGGCCAAAAAGCGGGAGCTACCGCTGCTGAAATGTCGTCGGCACAAGCAGGTCAATCGAGTGATCCACGCACACAAGCCGCCCTAAAGTTTGCGAGCAAACTTGTAACAGAACGAGCGAACGTTTCTAAAGCTGATGTTCAAGCCGTTAAAGATGCTGGTTTTTCAGACGCAGAGATAGCCGAGCTTTTAGCGCACGTGGCGCTAAATATCTTTACTAACTATACTAACGTAGCGTTTGACGTTCCGCTAGATTTCCCAAAAATTAAGCTTAGATAAATAACAAGATTTGGCCAGGATTCACGTGATAGGAACAGGTCCTGGCCGCATTAGGTCAGAAGCCCATCGAGCATTCAATAAGTTGAACGAAGCTAAGTACTTATGATACTCTTTAGGCCATGAATTCACAAAATACTCAAAATGAATTGTCGGACCGTTACAACCCTAATGAAGTTGAAACTAAAATATACACTTGGTGGGAAAACAGCGGTCATTTTAAATCTGCAGATCAATCACACAAGCCTCCGTTTAGCATTATTTTGCCTCCACCGAATGTCACTGGTTTCTTGCATATGGGGCATGCTTTGGATCATACGATTCAAGATTTGTTAGTTCGCTGGAAACGTATGCAGGGTTTCAACGTTATGTGGTTACCGGGAACGGATCATGCGGGTATCGCTACACAAACTGTGGTTGAAAAAGAATTAAAGAAAACAAACGTAACTCGTCACGAGCTTGGTCGCGAAAAATTCGTAGAAAAAATTTGGGAATGGAAAAATCTATACGGTGATCGCATTTACAAACAAATGCGCCGTCTAGGTGACTCATGTGACTGGGAACGCGCAACGTTCACATTGGACGATAATGTTTCTAAAGCTGTTAACAAAGTTTTCGTACACCTTTATAAAAAAGGCTGGATCTACAAAGGAAAGCGCTTAGTTAACTGGAGTGGTCCTTTGGAAACAGCGATTTCCGACCTTGAAGTTGAACACAAGCAGATCAAAGGCACGATGTACCACATCAACTACCAGATCCAAGGCACTAGCGATTTCTTGACGATCGCGACGACTCGACCAGAAACATTACTTGGAGACTCGGCGGTTTGCGTTCACCCAGAGGATGATCGTTACAAGCATTTAATTGGCAAAAACGTAATTCTACCAATTATCAACCGAGTGATTCCAATAATAGCGGATACGTACGTTGACAAAGAATTCGGTTCTGGTGTTGTTAAAATTACGCCAGCACATGATTTTAACGATTACAAAATCGGCGTTAAGCATAAATTAGAATTCATCAACATTCTTGATAAAAAAACTGAGCTAAACGAAAACGCAGGCCCCTACAAAGGCCTTAAAGTCCAAGAAGCTCGTAAACAAGTTATCGAAAAATTAAAAGAACTTGGCCAAATGGTAAAAGAAGAACCACACGTTCATTCTGTGGGCCACTGCTCGCGCTCGGGCGCCGTTGTTGAGCCATTCTTGTCGGAACAATGGTTTGTTAAAACTGAAAACTTGGCCACACCGGCTAAGCGCGTGGTTGAAAGTGGAACAATCCGTTTTGAACCAGAAAGTTGGACCAAGGTATACTTGCATTGGATGAACATCATCGAAGACTGGTGTATTTCCCGTCAGCTTTGGTGGGGCCACCGTATTCCGGCATGGAACTGCGCAGATTGTGGAACCATAACCGTTTCGGAAACGGCACCTCACGAATGCGAAAAATGCGGTAAGAAAAATTTGGCACAAGATGAGGACGTTTTAGATACATGGTTCAGTTCGGCCCTATGGCCTTTTTCAACCATGGGCTGGCCGAGTGAAACTGAAACTCAGAAAACATTTTACCCAACAAACTATCTAGTTACCGGTCATGATATTATTTTCTTCTGGGTAGCTCGTATGATTATGATGGGTCTTGAGTTCAAGCGTGATGTTCCATTCCGTACGGTTTACATCCATGGTTTAGTTCGGGATGCAAATGGACAGAAAATGTCTAAGAGCCTTGGAAATTCAGTAGATCCAGTAGAAATGATTGATAAACACGGTGCCGATGCACTTCGTTTTTCATTCTTAGCTCACTTGTTTTCGGGCCGTGATTTGAAATTCTCTGAACAACGCTTAGAGGGCTACCGCAATTTCATGAATAAAATTTGGAATGCGTCCCGCTATGCACTGACTCACCTGAAAGATTTCGAAGTTCCGGCTGAAAAAGAAAAAGCTCTACCACAAAAAGCGTATATGAGTTTATTTGACCAATGGATTTTAACTAAGCTTGGTGTGCTTGAAAAGAACATGGAAGACGCTTTAGAACAGGAACGTTTCTCGGATGCGGCGACCTCATTGTATCAATTTATCTGGAATGAATTCTGCGATTGGTATATCGAATTTTCAAAACCTATTTTAACGAGCGATCGTCAAAATGAACGTAAAGCAACACAGTTGGTAATGGCACAAGTAATGAATCGCTTCATCCGTTTGCTTCATCCATTCTGCCCATTCATTACGGAAGAAATTTATCAAAAACTTCCGATCCGCAATGCTGCGTGTATTACTGATGCGTACCCAACGGTACGTTCTGATCGAGCGTTGCTTGAATTTGGTTCTGAGTCCGTGTCACAAGAAGTTGATTTCATCAAAGACATCATATCTGCGATTCGAAACATTCGCGGCGAAAACAGAATCTCTCCTGCCGAGAAATTAAAAATCAGAATCGGCATAGCTGATGATCGTGCTCAAAAAATAGTAGGTGAAAATAAAAATATCATCGAAACATTGGCTCGCGTAGAAGTGACTCAAATCGGCGACGAAGGCAACATGTCTAAATGCGCAGTGAACTCGATCGCGCAAGCAGGATTGCAAGCTAAAGTTATTATCCCTTTAGCGGGCATCGTTGATATTGAAGAAGAAGTTAAGCGCATCCAAAAGCTAGTTGAAAAACTACAAAAGGATATCGGCATTCTGAACGGCAAACTCAGCAATGAAAAATTCTTAGCAAATGCTGATGAAGACGTCGTCAAAGCCGACCGTGAATTGCTAGAGCAATCTAAAGTTCGTATCGTCGCTCTGCAAGAATCTTTAGGTCGTTTCCAAAACTAATCAAAAAAAAAGCGCTAGTCACAACTACTAGCGCTTTTCGGATTTAAAACCCAAACTACCCGCATTTTAATAAAGCCTTAGAATTGAATAGCAACGAAGCATGTATATTCTATTATTTTTAAGCCTAGCCACTTGGACAAAGACTACCCCTCCCACCGTTGATTCTGAAATCAAAAACATAATGAAAATGATGACAGAGCAGATTGAAAAAACAAATCAACTCGCAAAAAATAATCGCAAGATGCTTAAAGAAGCTTACCGGCATCCACGGGTCACTGATTCCGATGTAAGGAATCTAAAAAAAGCAGAAATCGCAAATTTAAAATTATTAGAGGAAACCGAAAAGTTTTTAAAAAATCAGAAGCACTGACACTTAAATGCAGGCTGACCATAGTCACTGCACTTCAAAGATTTACCCGCACGAATAATTTCACTATTTACAAGTTTACCATCGCGCTCAGTATAAGTGACTTCTTCACCATTCTGAAAGAACACACGTTCGCTGCGTTCACGACTGCTAACATTACCTTCTTTTTCTAATGACGCCAGAAAGGTATCGGACGGGTTTGTTGATTGTTCACTTGTTAATTCAAGCGGAACAAGAGTTTGGTTTGTGACTTGGTAATGTTTGACTCGTTTGATGATATCATCGTCCTCGTACACCGTTTCAATTCGGATCACGCGTTTGGTTCCATCCGCTAGCGTAATTTCAGTAGTGTTCCAGTCTTCAGAACGAATTACTGGTTCACCTAATTCTGGCTGAACTGATTCTAAAATCGATGATAGCGTAGGCTCAACCACACTTAATGGAACCGTGTTTTTAATTTCCGTACACTCAGTTAGTTTATTTAGCATTAAACCAATATTATTTCTTCCCAATTCGTTTGAATCAACCGACGGTGTCGCGATCGGAGCCGTAAGTGTTACCGTTGAGGCCACTGCTCCGGTTGATGATGCTGGCTCTGACGGTTCGTCTTTAGCTGCAGAAACGTCCCGTGCAGTTGAACTAGCACTTACATCAGCCGGAATAGACGATCCATTTGGCTTCAACACCAAGTATAGCGACACTGCAATGATAGTCAGTACTAGATAGAATCTCATATTATCGGAGAGCTCCTCCACGTGAGGCGTTTACTTTGACTTGAAATGAGCTGCTATTCCACTGTTTTTTATCCATACCGATAAATTCAGCTTCAAAACTTACATCCGCGGCCATGTTCTGGCGTTGGCCACGAGTTGTTACACATTCATACGTTAATTGAGCACGGGCCACACCTTTGGAACCATTGGCGCTGGCTTTGTACTGCGTCCAAGCAATTTGAGAATAATTAGTAAAGTAACTAGCAACACCACCTGAATCACATTTCAAATGTTTCAAAATTTCCGGATTTAGAAAGTGAGCTTGATAAGAGTCTAAAAGCATAATGCGAACTTCATTATTTTTGAAAACTAAAAGTTCAATACGATCTTCATTTAATTGCTCGAGTCCGATAGACTTAAATAACTTTCCCCAGAACATTGCGAACTTTTTTGCTAACGCTTGAGTCGGAGCCAACTTCTGAGAGGGCTGAAAAAACATGTAGCCAAGCATTGATTCCACATAGAGCTCAAACGGTGCTACTGGCTTAAAAGGCGCGTTTAATAACCGCGCACTGTTAATCACGATTTTCGCACCCATCATTTTTTCTGATGTATAGAGTGGAGTTTGTCGTCCTGTTCCCGGTATTGTAGGTATTTGCGGGATCCATGAAGCACCAGAAAATTCGATTCCTTGAAACGTTGGAGATGCGGCCAATAAATCTGTAGCTTGTTTTAGTTCCGCAGGAGTCAAACCACACGGGGACGGATTGGCCACGCATGGTTTGATGAATGAATCGCGATTCATATATATCATGCGCAGTTTAACTTCAGGCAAATCAGTATTAGCCACTACTTGAGCTAATGAAGAAATGCTTTGAAATAAAATTATAAATACAAAAATTTTCTTCAAGCAGCCCCCGGCTAACGCCCGCCCTCGAACTGTTATTATTGCTTAGGTAACAAACCGATTTCGATCAAACGTTGAGTTAAAAACTGTCCCGCAGTTATCGGAGGATATTTTTCACCTTCGCCACGGCAAGACGCTAAACAATCTAAGCTAGCTTCGGGACGTGGATGCATGAAGAATGGCATCGAGAATCGACTTTTAAAACGACCTTCTTCAGTGTTTACAACTTGATGAGTTGTTGACGGGATCACATCGTTCGTCAAACGTGCTAACATATCACCGGCATCGACGATTAATGTGTTGTTTTCACTTACGATATCTAACCACTCACCGTTTCTATCTTTTAATTGTAACCCAGATGCCGTAGCCGCAGGCAGCAATGTGATAAAGTTAATATCCTCATGGGGAGCTGCACGTAAACAACGCGGATCAACACCTTCAGGAATTGGTGGGTAATGAAGAAGTCTTAAAATAGAAACGCCACCAGTAACCATCTTAGTGAAAAAATCTTTTTCCACTTGCAAAGGACCAGTTAGAGCTTCCATCATAATCAAGCCCGCTTTTTCTAAGTCATTATATAATTGAGAGAAAATTAATTTGAATTCAGGCATTTCTGTTGGCCAGATGTTTTTCTCTGTCTCTGTTTCGCGACCAACATGGTAGAACTCTTTCAAGTCCATAACCGATGCATCTTTAGCGTGTTCTTTACCAAACGCTGTATAACCTTTTTGTCCACCACCCGCAGGAGAAACATATTTTAATTTAGCTTCAGTAGGCAATTTGTAGAATGCTTCTAATATTTCGTAGGCGCGGTTAATAAGCTCTGCGCGCACTGGGTGATCTTTAAGAATAATAAAACCGTAGTCTTTGATTCCGTTAAATAAACCAAGAATAAATTGGTTCTTTTGCTCGTCCGATCCATGTGTGTAGTCCTTTAAGCTTAAAGTGGGAACTTTTCTTAAAGTATCTTTTACGGGTTGAGCGGACGTTCTTGCTTCGTGTTTATTCGTTTCAAATGACATACGACCCCTTTTACGTTTATAACGCGCACTATAAAAGGTGCGACAAAAATACGCAACAGCCAAGTGGTAAAAAAACGGCACTCATCTTTAAAGATCAATTATATCGATAACTTGTATCTGTCCTTTGGAAATAAATTCAAAATGAATATCGTATTGGATAATTCTTACAGCGTGGTTCTGGCGGTAGGGAGAGTTTTTTTCAGCCTCATATCCTTTATATACCGTCGGCCTTGGATCAAGCTTAAGGGTACTGACGACAAGGTCCGTAAAATTTGGATACTTTCGTTCAATCACGCTCATCTTGTTTTCCAAATGGGGCGGGAAAAGAACTTCGATATCCCCATCGACTTTCTTTTGCACCCAACCGGATACTGCATCTGGAATAGATTCTACATAACTAAGGTAAGGTTTCACATCAATTACTGGAGTTCCGTCGACGATATCGATACCAGAAATATAGATATACCCATCTTGAATGCGATCTAATTTTACGAGCGACAATCCAATAGGATTAGGACGATGCGGAGAGCGAGTAGCAAATACACCGATTTTTTCACCCCCCATGCGAGGTGGATGAACTTTCGCTTTAAAACTTGAAACTTGATTTTGGTGAAAATGAAAGAGAACCCAAATGTGGGAAAACTCACTTAAACCTTCTAAAGAATCTGCGGGTTGCCATTCTGGAAAAATACGAATACGCCCAAATGAAGTCGGCACTAATCCCGGTTGTCGAGGTGTGCCGAACTTATCTAAATAACATGATTCTAAGATGCCAATTGGCACTATGGTCATTCCCATGGAAACTACCTATACAGCATAGTTTTCGTTTTCTATAGAGAAAATTCCCATGGGCATTGATAGATGACCAATGAGCTGGAACTTTTTATAGCCTTATCCTCGGCTATTTATAGTTACCAGATTTCGCCATTAAGCCGTCACGGTTCTTAATGATAATCTCTTTCCCGTTAAGATCGATCAAACCTTCAGATTTGAATTCGGTCAAATGACGAGATAACGACTCATTAATGGTACTAGCTAACTGAGCAAATTCATTACGTGTTAGTTTCAAATTGATCGACACACCATTTGGTGTTTGCACACCGAATTTGTCGCCAAGAATCACTAACTGATGCGCAATTCGTTCCTGCACAGAAGCCAAGTAGTGAAGCTGACTTGTCGTCTCGTAAGACTGCAAATCAAACACAGCCTGATTCAAAAGCACTTTGAATAAAGGACTTGAATCTTGAAGTGCCGCTAGGATCATATCCTTAGAATACAACCAGACAGTTGACGTTTTAATCGCCTTTGCTGTCGCTAACGATGTGCCACCTTTAACCAAGGCTTTGTATCCAAAGTATTCGCCGGGACCAACGAGTTTAGTCACGTATTCCGGTGTCGTAGTACGCCCGCGCGCTTGGCTACGATTAACATACATTTTGATACATCCCGATTGGACATAAAAAAGTCCGCGGGTTTGTTCGCCCTCTTTAAAAATAACATCCCCTTCTTTCACATGAATAATTTCATAGGGGATTTCACTGGCTTTATCGAAAGATTGCATAAAACTGCCAGACGATGGATTGCTATACGAAGGTCCCGATCCAAGGTTGGGCCTATTGTAGCCTCCAGAGAGTAATAGAGTTTTGTTCATCTTAACCTCCAAATAAAAATAAACGCTATACTAGGTTTACATCATTTTAAACTAATTTGCCAGATAATAGTTCAATTAATACTTTGACCCAGTCTAAAGTTTTAAATATAAGTTTTAGAAACAGCGCTCTAAAACCCAATAACCTTGGAAAATCAAATGTTTATAAAAAAGCTAATGATGGTGTTGCTAATTGCCTCGACGGGGCAAACTGCGGAAAAGTTAAAAATAGGTCTGGTTTTGGACAAAGGTGGCAAAGAAGACAAGTCATTTAATTCCGCCGCCTACCAAGGCGCAAGCTTAGCTGAAAAAGAATTGGGTATCGAACTTAAGTATGTCGAAGCAACCGATGTAAACTCGATTGAAAATTTGCATCGTCAATTCGCAAAGAAAAAATTTGATTTAGTAATTGGAATCGGTTTCGCACAACAAGATGCCGTAAAGAAAGTCGCTGCACAAAATCCAGATACAAAATTTGTAATTGTTGATGGTGAAGTGACAGCTCCTAATGTTAGATCACTTATGTTTGAGGAACACCAAGGTTCATTCCTTGTCGGTTACTTAGCTGCGATGAAATCTAAAACAAAAAAAGTTGGCTACATCGGCGGGATGGATATTCCTTTGATCCGCAGATTCGCTGTGGGTTATGAAGCAGGCGTAAAACATTTTGATAAATCGTTTACCGTTCTAGAAAACTATATCGGTATTACAGCTGACTCTTGGAACAACCCCGCGAAAGCAAAAGAATTAGCATTAAACCAATTTCAGCAAGGCGCAGACATTATTTTTGTAGCGGCTGGTGCTTCAAATTCTGGCGTGTTTGATGCGGCTGAAGAGAAAAAGAAATTAGCTATCGGGGTGGACAGCAACCAAAACTGGATGAAACCCGGATTTATCCTTACATCGATGCTTAAGCGCGTGGATCAAGGCGTATTTGCTACGATCAAAGACCTAAAAGACAGCAAATTTACTCCGGGTATCGTTCGTTACGGCCTAAAAGACAAAGGTATCGACTACGCCATGGACAAACACAACGAAAAGCTTGTATCAGCTGACGATGTTAAAAAATTAGAAAAGATCAAGGCCGAAATCATTGAAGGCAAAATCAAAGTTCCTGATTTTTATTTAATGAAGAAAAAATAAATGGAAATTAACTCGCACCCAGAAATCGAGTTTTCAAATGTAGGCAAGCGATTTGGTTCTGTATGGGCCAATCGCGATATTTCATTTTCTATTAATCGTAATACTATCCACGCCATCATCGGTGAAAATGGTGCAGGCAAATCCACTATCATGAAAATCCTTTTCGGGATTTATTCTGCGGATGCAGGTACCATCAAGGTAAATACTAAAGAGGTTCGTTTCTCGTCACCCATCGATGCCATGAAATATAAAATCGGCATGGTCCATCAGCACTTTATGTTGAGTCCTGCCCATACCGCTTTAGAAAATGTATTGCTAGTTGATCCGAAACAAAGTCCATTTGAACCGTACTTCAAGAACGACAAAATTGAGAAAATCAAAGCCACCGCTCAATTATATAAATTTGACATACCCTGGGACACCCCTGTTAAGGATCTTGGCGTTGGCACTCAACAGAAAATTGAAATTTTAAAATTACTTTGCTTAGACAACCAGATTTTAATTTTTGATGAGCCTACGGCCGTACTGACTCCGCATGAAATTGATGAGTTATTGACTCAATTGCATGAGCTTAAGAACCAAGGTAAAACGGTTATCTTGATTACACATAAACTTAAGGAAGTGAAACGTATCGCCGACACCATCACTATATTCCGCAAGGGCCAATTGGTAGGAACATATCCTGCGAGTGAACTAGATGAAAAAGAGATGGCGTCTAAAATGGTAGGCAAACCGATCTCTTTTGAAAAACGCTCTTTCGAAAAGTTTAAGGATCAAAGCGTATTGCTCAATCTAGAAAATGTAAAATTCATTGAAGGTAGCAAAGAATTCTTATTTAATTTTAAACTTCATCGAGGTGAAATTCTAGGGATTGCTGGTATCGAAGGTCATGGGCAAGAAAAACTGATTCCTTTCATATTAAATTCGAAACAATTTAATTATTCGGGCAAGATTACTATTTTAGACACAGATGCCCAGTCACTTGGGCCTTATGGCGCTAGAGAATTATCGATTGGAGTATTTCCAGAAGATCGTTTGCGCTTGGGCGTTCTACCTGAATTAAAGGCATTTCAAAATTTCATCCTTGGCTACCAACGCAAGCCAAAATGGTTCTCTAAGGGAATATTGAACTGGACAAAAATTAAAACCCTGACTCAAAGCACGTTTGATAAATTTAAAGTCGAACCTAATAATATCAATTTAGATTTTAATGCGTTTTCTGGTGGGAATCAGCAAAAGATCGTGGTGGCGCGAGAGCTATTTCATGACCCAGAAATAATCATCGCCGCCCATCCAACTCGTGGGGTAGATATTGGCGCTATTGAGTTAATTCATGAACAATTGATTTTAGCACAAGAAAAGGGCAAAGGAGTCCTTTTAATTTCGAGCGAGCTGGACGAGTTGTTAAAACTGTCTGATCGTGTCCTTGTCATTCGCAATGGAAAAATCATGCGTGAGCAACTTCGTGCTGATTTTTCCGAAAAGGAAATTGGTCGTTGCATGTTAGGAGTCGTTCAGTGAAATCATTCTTCGGCTTCTTATTCGGCTTGTTCTGCGCCTTGATGATAGTGCTCTTCGCAGGTGAAAATCCATTACACATTTTAGAAATTTTAGTTCGTAGTAGTTTTGGCAGCAAATATGATTTTGGTTTGACGTTATTTTATATGACATCGCTGATATTTACCGGTTTGTCAGTCTCAGTGGCCTTCAAATCAGGGTTATTTAATATTGGTGCTGAAGGACAATTAAATTTTAGCGCGATCAGTATGGTCGTGTTTGCCACGACCTATCCAGGAATTACCTTTCCCAGTAGTCTATTGCTGATCCTACTTGTAGGGATTTTGTCTGGTGCCATCTGGGGCGCCATCCCTGGATTATTAAAGGCATACCGAGGAAGCCATGAAGTTATAGTCACAATGATGCTCAACTTTGTTTCTGCGGGCATTTCCAGTTATTTTATTTCGCATCAGCTGCAGAATCCTGATTCTCAAAACCCAGAAAGCGCAGTGATCGTGGATGCCTTTCGCACCAACTCTTTTGATTTTTTAAACAAGCTTCTGCCTGAATCACCGGTTAATATTTTTTTCATCTTCGCAATTTTAATGGCCATAACCATGTACTTTTTCTTTACGAAATCCGCTTTGGGATTTGAAATGATCGCGGTCGGCGAAAACCCCTCAGCAGCCGAACGTGCCTCGATTTCATCTAAAAAGTTTATTGTACTTAGCCTAGTTCTATCAGGTGTCTTAGCTAGCGGCGCTGGAATGAATGAAGTAATTGGCTACAGCGGCCAGTACAAAATAGGCTTCTCTCCTGAATTTGGATTTATGGGTATTGCGGTAGCCCTTATGTCTAACAATCATCCACTCGGAATTATTGCTAATGCGTTTATCATGTCTGTGTTCCATAAAGGCGCAAGTGATTTAGATATCGAAACCGAAACTATCACAAAAGATTTCTCTAAAATTATTCAAGCCATGGTTTTATTTGGCGTCGGTCTCCAGTACTACCTAAATAAATACGGCGTAACTATTAGCTGGTTCAAGAAAAGAAAAAATTTAAATCAATCAGGAAGCGTGTAACGTGGGCGAAATCGATATTTTTTCATTAAGCTTCATATTGAGTGCCCTTCGGGTATCGACCCCACTGATATTCGCCGCCCAAGCCGGCTTGCTGAGCGAAAAATCAGGTGTAGTTCAAATTGGACTTGAAGGCTTCATGCTCGCTGGCGCATTTTCTGGCGCCGTATTTGCGCATGTGACGCATTCATCTTACTTGGGTTTCGCGTTGGCTTTTGTTTGCGGCGCCATTGCAAGTTTATTGTTTAGTCTATTAGTCGTTCGCCTAAAAACGGATGCCATAGTTGCGGGCACAGGCTTTAACTTTTTGATGATGGGACTTATTCCGTTTTTAACAAAATTTATCTTCAATTCAACCGGTTCAACTCCAGCGATTCCAATTGAACACCGTCTTTCCTATGAAGTAACTGTTTTTGCCATTGCCGTTGTCATTGGAATTTATTTTTTAATTTCAAAAACACGTTGGGGGTATTGGATTCAATTTGCTGGGGAATACCCTGATGGATTAACAGCGTGTGGAGTTTCCGTCGAGCGCGTTCGCTGGGTGAGCGTTCTTTTATGTGGTGGCTTAGCTGCTTTAGGTGGAGCAAGTCTATCATTGTTTCTATCGTCGGCGTACTCGCCACTGATGACTGGTGGTCGCGGGTTTATTGCTTTAAGTGCATTAATCCTAGGAAAATGGAAACCGGTACCGACATTAGTAGGTTGTTTCGTTTTCGGAGTTTTTGATGCTCTTCAAATCCGTCTGCAGGGCGTTCCAATAAACGGCGTGACCATACCGGTACAGTGGATTCAAATTCTACCATACGTTTTAACAATCATCTTGTTAGCCGGCTTTTTCGGACGCAGCCAAGCTCCAGCATTTTTAGGCAAGCGCTAGTAAATCAAGAATCGAGGTTTTCATGCAGATTTCATCTTTATTAAAATTTTCAATTGTTCTTCCGCTTATAGTTTTATTTTCTGAATCCGCGCTGTCATGGGGAAATCGAGGGCATCATTCTATTTGCACCTCGGCAACCCACTTGGTTAAAGACGACGCCCTTCGTCCTTTCTTACGATACCGCATGCATAGTTTGGGGCATCTGTGCAATATTCCAGATATCTATTGGAAATCCTTAGGTGCCGATACCAGTGACGTTGGCAACCCGACTCACTATATCGATCCCGAAATTTTAGGAATGACCGTACTTGAAATACCTAAAGATATTAAGTCCATCATGGAAAAATATACGGGCACTGAAAATAAACATAAAAAAAATGGAAATAAAATTTTCTCTATTCCAAAAGAAATGGGTTCACTTTGGTGGCGCGCGGATCAGTTCTACCGATTAGTGTCTGATTTAAAAATGTCTTTCTCTGGAAATTTAAATCCAAAAAATTACAAAGAGGAACAGGACGACAAACTTCCCTACAATCAATCCGTTTTTAAAATGATACAATATATGGGATTAATGGGCCACTTCGTGGGCGATGCCTCTCAGCCTTTCCACGCAACGGTTGATTTTGATGGTTATGGAGCTGGTCATGGCGGAATTCACTCCTATTACGAAGAGCAAGTCGTAACTCATTTCGGTCCCGACATGGAAAAGTTAATTGTGGATAAAGCCAAATCTATCAAAGATAAAAAGTTAACGACGGGAACACCTATCGAAATTATGCAGTACCTAAGCTCCCTATCGTACAAAGATATAGAAATGGTTTTGAAAGCTGATCCCATTTCAAAAAAGTCAGAAGTTAAAAATGAAAAAGGAATGGATATAAAAACAGCCGCTGAGCGCAACCCTTCTGAAGTTGGTTACAAAAAATTCAAGGACCTTATCGTTCTTCACATGGCACGATCGGCTATTGTTCTAGCTCATTTCTGGGATGAGTCGTATCACAATGCAGGCTCTCCTTCGCTCCAAGCCTACAAAAGTTTTAGATATCCACATACTCCCGAATTTATTCCGCCAGATTACTTGGGCAGAATAGAGCCTAAAAAGTAATGCGAATGAAACGACTAAAAACCATAGCTCTTACAGTCCTTTGTCTGATTGGTGGCTATGGTTTCTACAAAATGAATCCACATGACCCCGTGATTGCCGCTTTTTTTACTGTAGGATTATTGGGTATCATGATGAGTGCTGTACGTAGGCCCAGGGATTAAGTTCAAGAAAACTTGGCTACTCAAAAATAGTTAGAAACGGTAAAGTTTCTAATAAGGGGAGCCATATGAACTTTTTAAAGTCGTTTTTACTTGTATCATGTTTAGGTCTATTGTCATTCGCAGAACCAATTGAAGATAATTCATTTTTAGTAGAGGAAGCTTACAATCAGGATCCTGGTGTCGTTCAATTTATTAACGTCTACCAAAAATCAAATAAAACAAAAGATTGGTCTTATGTTTTCATTAACGAATTGCCAATCCTTTCACGAGCGCATCAGTTCTCGTACGAAATACCGTATAGCTATTTGGAGTCTACTGACAAGACAGGTTTGGGCGATATCAAATTAAACTATCGTTATGAATTCTTTGGTAACGATACGTTCACGACTACGGGCCGCTTGAGCTACGTAACAACAACAGGAAAATTTGAAGACGGTTTAGGTGCAGGTGTTAATACTTACGAAGCCTCACTTATCACTTCAGTAAAAATCAATGAACAATGGGTACAACATTGGAACGTGGGCGTCGCTCACACTCCAAAAGCAAAATTAGCCACTGGTGAAACTGCCGATAATAACCGTTTTTTCTGGAATCTAAGTAACGTGTATTTAATCACAGACGCATTTAACTTTATGTTGGAATTTGCATCGTCTCAGAAAGAGGCAACCATCGGACAAGGCAAAACCGAATGGTCGTCTCAGTTCATCGTTAGCCCAAGCCTGCGCTATGGATTCGATGTTGGTGATTGGCAATTTGTTCCTGGTATTGCGATGCCTTCGACTGTTGGTGCCAATCCGGGTACAGAAAATCAGACGTTAGTTTATTTATCTATTGAAGGAAAAATTTGGTAAGCGTCTCAGATAGAAGCAACCAAATTGACTTTCTAATCGTTAAATCATAGATTGGATATTGATGCGCCAAAAACAAATTAGAAACTTATTTCTATTTTCTCTTTCTTTTCTGATTTTGGCGTTGTTTTTCAAGCCTTATCATTCCCATTCCTGTTCACACTCAACAGGTTCTGTTTCAACCTCAGATCATCATTCTGATGTTGAACATTCAGAAGATGCGCAGTCAGACTGCGGCGGTAATGAATGTGCGTGTCCTCAACACCGTGTAAATGGATGTGGACCATTCGCGGCTGTAGCTAAAAATAATCGAATCGACCTATTGGAAGTTAGTTCACCATTCGAAATTGAAACTTCGTTTTCTGCCAAACAATCCCCTATCTTGGACGGACCTTTCCAGCCCCCACGAGCGTAATTGTTACTACTTAACAATTAATTTTTAGATTCTAACTCGCTCAACAAAGGGACAACATGCTGAATTCTATAATTAGATTTGCATTGAACCATCGGCTATTGATAATTGCTTTAACAGCATTTCTGATCGTGTATGGTTCGATCACACTTATAAATTTACCTATAGATGTCTTTCCAGACATCACTAAACCTACAGTCACAATAATAACGGAATCTCATGGAATGGCTCCCGAAGAAGTTGAAACGCGGGTTACATTTCCAATCGAAAGTTACTTAAATGGCATTCCTGGAGTCGAACGAATTCGTTCTCAATCTGGCATCGGGCTCTCTGCCATTTACGTAGAATTTAAATGGGGAAGCGACATATTTAAAAGTCGTCAGCTTGTTCAAGAAAAACTAAATCTTTCTAAAGAACGACTACCGAAAGATATCACCCCGATAATGGGTCCAATCGGGTCACTCATGGGACAAATTCAACAGATTGCATTGACTACTGAATCTAATCAAATCAACCCAATGGAACTGCGAAATTTGGCAGAGTGGGTGGTACGCCCCCGTTTAATGACAATTCAGGGTGTTTCGCAGGTTATCGCTATTGGCGGTGGCTTGAAACAATATCAGATTCTGGTTTCGGCAGATAAAATGAATCGTTTTCAATTGACGATGGAACAAGTCGATAAAGAACTTTCACAAATCAGCCAAAATACTACGGGTGGATTTTTAGAGAAATCAGGGCAAGAGTTTTTAGTTAGAAATATCGGAATGATCGACGACATTGACGACATCAAGCAAACATTAGTGGGCTTACATTTTGGTAAGCCTATTCGCGTGGCCGACATTGCCGAAGTCAAAGAAGCTCCCCGGTTGAAACGTGGCGATGGTAGCTTTAATGGAAATCCTTCTGTCGTAATGACCATTCAAAAACAACCTGGCGCCGACACAATTGAAATTACCAAAGCGGTGGAAAAAGCTATTGAGGAAATCAGGCCTTCAATGCCAAAGGGAATTGTGATTAACACAGACGTGTTTAAGCAATCAAACTTCATCGAAGCCTCTATAAAAGGGATTCAAGGCAAATTAAAATTTGGAACGGTTTTAGTTTTCATCATTCTTTTCATTTTCTTGGCTAATTTACGAATGTCGGTAATTACTTTGACAGCGATTCCAGTCTCGTTTCTAGTTACCGCAATCGTTTTCAAATTTTTTGATTTAACAGTTAATACCATGACACTAGGTGGTCTTGCCATCGCCATCGGCGAGCTAGTAGATGACTCGATTGTTGACGTTGAGAATGTTTTCCGCCGCCTTCGCGAAAATAGCCAGAGTCAGAACCCAAGATCGACTCTTAAAGTAATTTATGATGCTTCGAGCGAAATAAGAAATTCGATCGTGCTCGCGACCGTCATCATTGCTTTGGTTTTCTTCCCTCTATTTAATTTGACAGGGCTAGAAGGCCGACTATTTGGCCCACTCGGTGTAGCGTACCTAACTGCCCTTATTTCTTCCTTGATAGTTTCATTAACACTGACGCCAGTTCTATGCTCGTACTTTTTAAAAGGTGAGCTAAAGGAACACCGTGATACCAAACTAGTAAAAACATTAAAAAATCTAGATCGCAAGGTTTTGAATTGGTCATTGAGCCATTCGAATATCATTTTAGGCGGTAGCGGGTTACTTTTGATTTTAGCACTTAGTTTGTTACCATTCATGGGACGCGATTTTTTGCCACAGTTCAATGAAGGCACTGCGATGATTTCAGTTATTGCAAAGCCAGGAATTAGTTTGAATGAATCCAATAAGCTCGGGCAAAAGGCGGAGCAAATCATTTTGAAGACTAAAGAAATTAAGTCCGTATCACGTCGTACCGGTCGCGCTGAATTAGATGAACATGCTATGGGTGTTAACGTCAGCGAAATTGATGTCGATTTTAATCCTAATGGCCGCCACCGTGATGTGGTCCTTACTGAAATTAGAAATAATTTAAAAACGGCAATTCCCGGAGTAGGTGTCAATGTTGGTCAACCGATTTCACACTTAATCGATCACATGCTTTCCGGCGTGAGTGCTGCAATAGCTATCAAGATATTTGGACCAGATTTAACCATGCTGCGACAAAAGGCGGCCGAACTGCAGTCCGTGATCAAAGACACAAACGGTCTTGTTGACCTAAAAGTAGAACAGCAAGGTTTAATTCCACAGATTAAAATCAAAGTTCTGCGCCCCGAAGCTGCGGAGTTTGGACTAAGTCCGGGCGAGGTAACGCGTCTTTTGGAAGCTGCCTTCAACGGTGAAACCGTAGCGCAAATTATCGAAGACACAAAGTTATATGATGTGTTCTTTCAATTTGATGAAAGCTCGCGTGGCAGTATCGAAAAAATGGAAGAAACAGTTTTAAAGACCATGCCGGATGGACGAAAAGTACGACTAAAAGACATTGCCGACGTTTTTGAAACCACTGGTCCCAATGAAATCAATCGTGAAAATAGCCAGCGTCGTATCGTCATTAGCGCGAATGTTCACAACCGCGATTTGGGAAGCTTGATTGAAGAAATTCAATCCAAGGTAAAGTCTGGAGTTCAACTTCCTGAAGGTTACTATATTGTCTACGGCGGACAGTTCGAAAATCAGCAAGGCGCTACCAGAAAAATCTTACTCTTTGGATTGATATCGTTAATCGGTATCGCACTTGTACTATTTAGCCATTTCCGATCTAAAACAATTACGGCCCAAATCATGGCGACTATTCCATTAGCTTTTATCGGCGGCATCCTACTGTTATTCTTAACAGACAAGACTATCACGGTCGCTAGCTTAGTCGGCTTTATTACATTGTGTGGTGTGGCTTCTAGAAATGGAATTATGATGATTTCCCACTACTTGCACTTGATGAAGTTTGAAAATGAAAGCTTCAGCAAAGACATGATTATTCGCGGCTCGCAGGAACGATTGGTACCAGTGATGATGACCGCATGCGTGGCATCACTTGCGCTATTACCGTTAGTTTTCGCCAAAGGACAGGCTGGCAGCGAAGTCCTATATCCCGTGGCCGTAGTCATCGTAGGCGGACTACTAAGCTCAACGATTCTGGATATCGTCGTTACACCGACACTATTTTACAGATTTGGAAAACGTTCTGCAGAACACTACATAAATCAAAACAACGAAAACGAAATTTAAAACAAGGAGAATTCTATGAAACTATTATTAATCGGTCTTTTTGCCGCTCTATTTGCAACAACAACATTTGCACATGAAGGTCACGATCATGACGGACCAAGTTCATTTCAACCTCTAAAGGGAGGTGTGGTAAAATCGACTGAATACATAAATATCGAAGTCGTAAACAAAGACACTAAACTGGAAATTTACGCCTTCGATAATGAAGGCAAAGTAAAAGAAAGCGCATCCTACAATCTTAAAGCGTCGATGAAACTACCAAAGAACAAGAAGATTGAAAAATTAACGCTAGAGCCAGTGAGTGACACCAAAACTTCAAAGTTTTCACACTATGAAATCAATTCGAAACCAAAAAATACTCACCGCTATACGCTGATTTTAGAAGTTAAAGACGCAAACGAACATCATTCGGATAAAATCGAGTTCACAATTGAACTTAAAAAATAGGGTTAATCTATGAAACCAAAAAATCTGATTTTCTATTTTACGGTAGGGTTACTAAATCCCCTACCTCTCTTAGCGGAAACTGTCTCCGTTAACTATGACAATATTAAGACCTTGCTTGAATCCAGGAGCACTCGGCTGGAAGCGCAACGTCTGGATGTTGATGCCTCTAAAATACGTGAAGGCTCACTGACTCGATCATTTTTTCCTAAGCTAGAAGTACAAGCGAGCCAAGAAACATTCAAGAAAGGGACCCTATCACAAAAAACTCAACCCAGCTACGGTGTTGAAGCGTCGGTGAATCTGTATAATGGTGGCAAGGACCAAATTGAATCCGACATCAGGGGGCTCAATACACAAAAAAAGTCGTTTCAATATATGCGAGTGACATCTGAAGAATTGTTAACGGCTAGAGTTCTGTTATCTGAAATATTGTATACCCAAGAAAAAATCGCGCTTTTAGATTCCGTCATTAAAATTAACTCGCAAAATTCTGAATCCGCACTAAAACGAATTCGCAGTGGTGTTGCGACCGAGTCGGACAAAATGGAGTTTGAAATCAAGGCAGTGAATTTGAAACAAGATTTAGAAATCTCTAAGACGCAATTTAAAACACAGCTCGATGAGCTAAAGGTACTACTTAACATCGATAGCGCTCACCAAATCCGACTTCCCACAGAGCTGGCACATGAGCATGATTTCGAAGTTAAAATGACCCATTCCCACGCCGATCACGACCTACTTGCAAAAGAAGCCGAAATTCAAGCCGATATGAGTTCATTAGTCAGCAAAAGCGCTAAACGCACGTGGTGGCCAAAGCTGGATGCCGTCGCTGGACTCCATCAATACAATGAGCGTGAAGAAGACTCCCCCGATGCGGAACAACGAAATGAATCTTATATAGGTCTTAGGGTTTCACTCAGTCTTCCGGATGGATTTGAGTCTAATAAAGAAGCCGAGGCTCAGGCTAAGGAATCTGCTGCTTATCGAAAGCTTGCAGAATTCCAACGAAAGCAAGCACACTCTCATGTTGAAAATGAAGTAATGGAACTTAAGCTGCTTCACAACCAAGTTCACGACGCCGAAGAGAACATTATCCGCGCCGAGAAATACTATAAGCTAACGCAATCAGAATACGCTCGCGGAGTTAAGAACTCCCCCGATATGCTATCAGCAGCTGAAAAGATTTTTGAGGTAAAAAACAAAAGGCTAGAAATTCTAAGAGACTTTAATTTGAAGCAAGCACACGTGCTATCAAAGATAAACAAATAGATCAATAAAAGGGTCTACTTATAAAAAAAGGGCTGAGTTCATCAGCCCTTTTCATTTAATTAACTTGGATAAGTTCTAATATTAGAACGCGTAAGTTAAAGCAACATCACCTAAGAAACCAGTGTCAGAACCGAATTTACCAGATGTAGTTGAAGCAGCTCCTCCAGAAGTTGCAGCTAAAGAGCCGTCAACCATGAATTTGCCAAGTTTTAATCCTAAACCAGCAGCAACAACTGTGTTGTCTTGTAGGTTAGTTTCAGCAGCAGTACCACCGTTTGGAGTAGTTTTAGAAGAACCTAACAAGATGTTTTGCTTGATAGATCCACGTAATACCATCCAAGATGTGGCGTCAGCTTCGATACCGATAACTACTGGAAGCGAAGAACCTTCAACTTTAGTTCCGTTAGCTACTTTGTCTGTAGTCATTAAGTAAGAAACGCCGTAGAAGAAATCTGCGCCATCTTTTTTGTGAGAGTTAACAACACCGATTTCGATAGAGTTAGTATCTTTATCAGTATTTGTAGTTCCAGAAGCGATGTCTTTAGCTTTTCCGCCACCCATTGCGTATTTACCGTATAGGAACATAGTATCCATCCAGTAACCACCAGATAAGAACATTGGAGACTTTTGTTCGAACTTAGTAGTATCAGCAACAGTTGCTTCACCAGTTAAACCAAGACCCAATTGAGCTTCCCAACCAGCAGTGCTAGAGATACCAGCATTTAAGCCCATTGAAGATGCTTTGTTTTTAGTCGATTTGTTTTCGAAGTTTGAGTAGTTCAAACCAACACCCCAAGCCATATCACCCGCTTTAGACGCGTAGTAAAGGTTTAGTGGATTTTGAATTGTTTGAGTTGAACCTGCATCAGATAAAGCACCTGAAGCTAAAGATTCAGATTTAGCACCTAACCAAGCACCCATTGCTGAAGTGTCGTTCAATTTACGAACGAAACCGCCTTCTGCGTTAGGAGCAGTATCGTTAGCACCCGCTGCGTTTGCAGACGTTTCTAAAGACACGAATTCACCGTGCACAAGAGCTTGATCTGGCTCACGGCTGATCACGTCGCGAGTGTCTTGTAAGTGTGGAGATGATTGAAGTGCCTTCAATCTAGCTTTAGAAGCAAAAGCTGAAGTTGCGCACAAAGCAACAGCAACTAAAATTGTCATCTTTTTCATATTAATTCCTTCCTTGCAGATTATGTCTGCTCGTTATTTTGGTTATTTAACCATTCTTTAATACTCAATAGGTAAATGGTAATAAGACTTATGGTTGAGATCAATCTAAAAAAGATTTAGTGAATCGACGCAGTTGAAAACATAGAGCGAAAAAAAATGTGTACAAATAGCACCACAAATTATTGCTAGTAAATTGAACAGTTGTTTACCAATTTATTAAATTCAATTTCAAAAAAACTAAAGCCGCGAAAGCACTGGGAACAGTGAATCTCAAAGACACTTACAAAAAAAAAATTTCAACGCTGTTTTTGTCAAACGTTTGGAGAATTTAAAACATTTAGACATGGAATTTAAGACTGGCGGGGCATTTTATCCGCCTGATGCGCTGCGTACATTTGCCCCGATTAGCTGTATTCTTATGCAAAGATTACTGAAAAAGCCACGAGTTCACAGTCTGTTTGCCGATCTGAACTACAAGGGATGGTTGAAAAACGATACGAAGAGGATCTTTAAACAATCTCGCTTTTCGATGTCCCTCACATATTAGTTTCATACTATTAAACGGTCTTTTCCAGAGGACTTTATCATTATCGACCGCAAGTTGTTCTCTATAAATTTCAATTAATAGATACCTTATCTGCTCATAATTACCAATGGGCTCACACAATATAGGACGAATAAATGAAACAGGTAGAAACTGCCTAAGCCGTATTTCCCAATCTAGAATCAGTATATTTTCATTAAAATAGGGAGTTGAAAATAGAAAGTGCAAACCCTCTTCATCTAAAACTAATCCGTATATTTCAATTCCGCTCTCGTTTTGAAGCTCCGAAAGCGTATTCAATGTCGTATCCCAAATCTCTTGCTCTTGCGAGAAAGTAAACCCATTGTGTTTAGGCTTTTTTTTGCCCTTTTCGTGCCATTCGATCCGAGTTCGGAAATAGAAAAACTTTGGTGCCTTATTTAAATACAAATCATTCATTTCCTTATTTGACTTTGCAAAGTCAGAACCTCAAACTTAGTCCATGGTTAAAAAGAAATTTCTGAAGGGAATTGTAAAGCGCAACCCTGACGGCTTTGGATTCCTAATTCCCGACTCCAAAGACCACCAAGATGTATATATCCCCCGCCACGCAATGGATGGGGTGATGACTAACGATTATGTTCTAGCCGATGTTTTTCCAGAATCTGGATCACAAAAATTTCGTGGCGAAATTATCGAAATCATTAAACGATCTACGGTTACCGTTGTAGGCAAATATAAGCAGGTTACAAAAAGTTACGGCATCTTAAAAGATGAATCGAATGCCTGGGGTAACGATTTGGTTATTGAAACTAAAAATAACTTAGATTGCCAAACTGGCGATCTAGTTGCTGCCCAAATTATTCAATACCCAGAAAAAGGTAAGGAATTAATTGGTAAGGTAGTCGAAATAATCGGCGATATTGAAGATCCTTTAAATGATATTAAGCGCGTAGCGCTGACTCAGCAAATTACTATGAACTTCCCAGAAGAAGTTTTAAAAGAAGCTAAAAAATTTAAGTCCGAACCCAACGAAAAAGATTTCAAAGGTCGTCAAGACATTCGCGATCTAAATTTAATCACTATTGATGGTAAAACAGCTAAGGATTTTGACGATGCTGTTTACGTTGAACGTTCTGATCGCGGTTTCCGTTTACTTGTGGCGATCGCCGATGTCAGTCACTATGTGAAAAATAATACGGCTATCGATGAAGAAGCGTATTTGCGTGGAAATAGCATTTACTTTCCAAATTTCGTAATTCCAATGTTGCCAGAAGTTCTAAGTAACGGTTTATGTTCCTTGAACCCACACGTACCTAGACTGTGCATGGTAGCTGAGATGTATTTCGATTTTGCAGGAACTAAAGTTGAAAGTCGTTTTTACGAAGCAGTTATGGAATCAAAAGCCCGTATTACTTATGGTGAAGCCCAAGAAATTATCGAAGGCCAAACTATTGAGAAATTTGCGCACGTTAAAGATAACATCTTAAAGTGTGCCGAATTAGCTAAAGTTCTGATGGCAAAACGTTTTCGTGATGGTTCTTTAGATTTAGAAATTCCAGAAACGGCCTTAGAAATCGATGCCTCCGGAATCCCTGTGGATGTGATCCGCTCTGAACGTCTATTTGCCCATCGTTTGATCGAAGAACTTATGCTTATCGCAAACGTTGCCGTTGCAGAGTTTTTAACAAACTCCCAGATTCCGTCTTTATACCGTATTCATGAACCACCAAACGAAACAGCGATCAAAATGCTTGAACGCTATCTCCATAATTTTGGAGGTAAAGTTAAATTGGATGACGGTAAATTACAAAAGCGCTTAACTCGCGCCTTGCAAGAGTTCTCTGGTAAACCAGAAGCCCACGTTTTGAATATATTGACATTACGATCGATGAATCAGGCTAAATATTCTGTGAATAATGTGGGCCACTTTGGATTGGGATTTGAAAACTACTCGCACTTCACATCACCTATCCGTCGTTATCCCGATTTAATTATTCACCGTCTAATTAAAAGCCAAATTCTAAAAGGCAAAAAGTATAACGAAGTCGCTGAAGAAGATCTTGCGACGGCTGCCACTTGGTTATCTAGTTGCGAACAAAAAGCTGCTAAAGCGGAACGTCAAATTACTTCAATTAAAAAAGCTCGCTTCATGGAGAAATTCTTGGGCGATGAATTTGAAGGTATGATTAGTTCCGTCGTTCGTTTTGGAGTTTTCGTTTTACTACGTGAATACGAAATCGACGGACTCATTAAAATTGATGAACTGTCGTCTCAGCGACTTGAGTTCGATGAAAAAACATTAAGCTTATACAATAAAAAAACGGGCTTACGATTTACTATTGGTGATTCGATTAAAATCAAAGTTGTCGCTACAGATTCTGAACTGGGGCAGATCAACTTCATGCCACTTGAACTGGTTGCTAAACGCGAACAGCAAAATATGAATCAAATGAAACACGATTCACGACGCAATCCTAATAACCGTCAGCAACAACAGCATACCAACGATAATCAAAACCGCAATCAAGCCAATGCTCGCAGTGGTGGCGGCAAGAAGTTCAAGAAAAAACGTGGTGGCTCATTCGCTGAGCGTATGTTTAAGAAAAAGGACAAGCTTGGATTTGGTCAGCCGAATCCAAATAAAAATCGTCCTCATTTCCAACAAGCCCCTAAACAGGACACTACCGAAGAAACTCATTTGGATAGAAACTTAAAATCTCAAAGTAAAAACCAGCGTTCGGAAAATCCTTTTGAAACCCCTTATGATGTAAAACAAGGCGGAAATAAAAATAGTGGTTTTAGTTCTGGTGGCGTTGAATACAAAGTTCAAACTTCGAAACGTAGCTCTATCTTGGAAAAATTAGACCAGGCGATTCAATCACGTTCTCGTAATGAATCGTACAGCGGTGGCGATAGAAGAAAACCCCAAGGTGAAGGTGAAACTTCACAACACAGTGGCGATCGTGATCGCAACCGAGAGCGTGCTGAACGCAGCGACCGTGATCGCGAACGAAATCCACAGCGTAGTTTCAAGAATAAGGAGAAAAACAGTGGCGGGTCTGGGGCAAAGGCTGAATCCTCTAGGAAAAACTCTAAAAAACGCGGCCAGGTTAAGAACCATCGTCGGGGTATTCGCTAAGCACGGCTTTTACAAAGTTGCCGAGCAAATCAACCTGGGACAATACTTAATCGAACGTTTTATGTCGTCGAATTATGAAAATTTTTCGACGGCTGAACGTATACGCATGTCGTTTGAAGAGCTTGGGCCAACATTTGTTAAGCTCGGGCAATTACTAGCGACTCGTCCCGATTTAGTTCCTGAAGACTACGTTGTCGAATTTTCAAAACTACACGGAAATGTTCAACCCTTACCATTTGAAGTGATTCAAGGTGTTTTAAAACACGAATTAGGATCTCAACTAGATCTATTTGAAAGTATCGATCCGAATCCAATAGGCTCAGCCAGTATTGCTCAAGTTCATCAAGCTATGATGAAAACGGGTGAAGAGGTTGTATTAAAAATACAAAGACCTGGAATTATTGATGTCATTAATGACGATCTTGGGGTTCTGTATTTTATCGCTGATTTATTAACTAAATACGTACCAGAATCGCGTGCATTTAATCCCAAAGCTATCGTAGATGAATACTTTAAAACTCTAGAACTAGAAACTAATTTCATCGTTGAAACAAACAATATCCGCCGTTTTGCAGTTAATTTTCAAGCACAACCCGACATTATCATTCCGAAAGTTTACCAGGATCTGACTACTGAGCGCGTCCTTGTGATGGAAAAACTGAAAGGTATTCCACTTTCTGATGATACCGCTTTACTTCAGCCTAATGTCGATGCCCATGAGATCATTAAAAAAGGTTTACGTGCTTACTTGAAAATGGTTTTCTATGATGGATTATTCCATGGCGATCTACACGCTGGAAATTTCTTCGTATTTTCTGGAAATTCGATCGGCTTAATTGATTTCGGTGTTGTTGGCCGTCTTAACTCTAAAACTCAAAGTTCTATTGCCAATATGCTATATGCGCTTTCGAAAGAAGACTATGATCGGTTAGCCTATGAGTATGTAGATTTGGCGCCGTTTACTGATCAGGTGAATATTGATGTTTTCGCTAAAGAACTGCGCGAATTAATCGCTCCGTACTATGGTTTGACTTTAAAGAACGTAAATTTAGGCAAGCTACTTATGAGCTCCGCAGGAATCGCCTCTAAAAACAAGCTCGTCGTACCATCTGAACTTATGATGTTTTTCAAATCGATAGTATCGATCGAAGGCATGGGTCGAAAAATTTTGAAAGAATTCGACTTCCTACAATATTCCATAGAATTTGCTGGTGAGCTTATTCAGCATCAGATGAGCCCTGATAAGATCGCTCACGATTTGGGTCAAATGGCTCGGGAATCGAAAAATTTTATAAATAATTTGCCCCGGCAATTACACTTTTTAATTAAAAAACTTAACAGTCCGGAGCATCATTTTAAGTTCCAATTGAGTGAACTTCATGACCTTAAAAAATCGTTTGAATCGTCGTTTAATTTGCTCTTTCTAGGTATTATCACGGCGTCGCTGATCTTCAGTGCATCCCATATTTATGCGGCTAAGCACGATGGTGACTTTGTATTAGGGATACCTACGATGAGTTTTGTAATGTTTGTTTTAGCTACTCTTTTAGGACTAATCGGTTTTTATAACTATATTAAAAAGCCTTAATCCTTGTAGTTGGACATTTACTTAGTTTTTTCCTGTGCTTTTGCAGAAAAAATTACTTATTTTGTGCGAAGAGTTTGAGTTTATTTAACGAATCGCTATAGTAGAAATATGCCCCATAGATATCACAATGGAGTTTTAGTCCACGAAAACCACCGCGTACCCAAACCGATGGCTGACCTGTGCGCCTTGATTGGCGATTTTATCCAGTATTGGGGCTTTAAAAAGGTACATGGGCAGATTTGGACAACTATTTTTTTATCCCGAGAACCTATTGATGCGACAACATTGGTAAAACGCCTACGGGTTTCTAAGGCACTTGTTAGTTTGGCGATTAAAGATTTACTCGATTTTGAAGTGATTCAGGTTGCGGGCCAAGGTTCTCGTCGAAAGACTTTATATCAATCTCATCCAGATCTGATTTACGTCATTTCACAAGTGCTAATCGCCCGCGAGAAAAAACTTTTAGAAGAAATCAGAAGCAAACAAAACGAACTCAATGCTCTTCTGAAAACATCGAAAGAAAATTTGGATATCTGCCCAGAAAAAATGGATGAACTTGAAGATATGGTTTCATCTGCCCATGAAATGCTTGAGTGTTTAGTTTCCTCTGGATTTATAGGTAATTCTAAATAGATTCTTATTTTAAAACGTTGGTGCTTTTAGGCTACTGGACCCTAATTATTTTAGAGTCTAATTGTCCACAGGACTTAAGACCTGTGGGAAATATCACCCAGCCCATCATCTCATTTCTTGAGATTAAACAAATTTACTTCAATTCAAACATAACTGGGTTTAAAATAATCTCAGGTTTGGTTTGAATAGGCTTTTTAAGGAGGATCTTATGAAAAAATTTTTTGCAGTTTTAGTTGTGGCTCTTGCTTTAGTTCCAGTAAATAGTGCGCACGCAAAAGGCGGCGGGGGCGGTTGGCTTTTAGGAATCGACTTTTCTCATATTAGCTCAAAAGCAGAAACAGTGACTAGCGGAGTGACTGCGAGTGGCGAATCATCAACCAGCATTTATGATGTATCTATTGGAAGTTTAATGAGTTCGGGTCTTTACTTAGGTGTTCTGTATTCTACGCAAAGTGCGAAATCTACGGACACTACTACTGGAAGCGCAATGGGCGTAAGCGTTGGTGCCATCGCGGATAACGGTTTTAACATCATCGCAAGCTATATTCTGAGCGCAACTGATGGGGAATATAAAAAAGGTTCTGGATATCAAATTGACCTAGGCTGGAGACATTTTCTATCAAGCAGCTTCTATTTAGGAACAAAAGTAGCAGTTAGAAGCGTAAAATACACAGAAAATGAAACCCTTTCTAGTAGTTTCGAATCTATTACCTACACAACAACTATTCCATACGTAGTTTTAGGTTTTGGTTTCTAATTAGATTCCGACCAAAAAAAATGGATCGAGGCTATCTGTGCCTCGATCCCTATTCGAAGTATTTTTCGAAATTCTAACTAGCCCAATAATTTAAGCGCTAATTGATTCATCTGATTCGCTTGTCCTAGCACTGAAGTTCCAGCTTGCATCAAAATATTATTTCTAACCATCTCTGCACTTTCAGCTGCCACATCCGCATCTCTGATTCGAGAATTAGCTGCCGACATGTTCTCATCGTACACTAACAAGTTATTAGACGTAGATTGTAATCGGTTCTGCATGGCGCCGAAGTTAGCTCTGATCGCATTCACAGATATCAAGGCATTATCTAGACTTGATAAACTGACTTGCGCGCTTTCTTTCGTTTCCAAAGATTCGCTTACAATACCTAGCGCTTCTAACGTTGAATTTGCAGCACCCGCATTAAATGAAATTCTATCTTTAAAAGGATCATTATTCACACCGACTTGGATATCAATAACACCACCAGTACCATTCAACAGATCATATCCATTGTACTGTGTAGATTCTGTTACCCTCTGAATCTCGGATTTTAGCTGTTGATATTCAACATCTAAAAACTTTCTTTCAGTGTCGCCAATAGTGTCAGATGCAGCTTGCACACCTAATTCGCGAAGACGAATAATCATGTTTGAAACTTCGTTCAAACTGCCTTCAGCGATTTGCACTAGTGAAATACCGTCGTTCGCATTTCTGTTGGCTTGGCGTAATCCGCGAATTTGAGCTTTCAAATTCTCAGAGATTGCTAAACCGGCAGCGTCGTCCGCGGCTTGATTGATTCTTTGACCCGAAGCGAGTCTTGCCATAGACCGGTTTTGATTAATTCCAGTCATATACAAATTTTTCTGTGCATTTAATGCAGCCACATTTGTATTAATTCGTAAACCCATATCATCCTCCTTGCATACCGATAATCCTCCTTGATATTTGCCATCCATTGGCTAAAAGAACTTTCTGTTCTTATTTTGATACGTATTAGTTCGGAACACTTTTGATGTTCTTAAGTCTAGTTTTCGACTATTTTGACAATATTGGGGTGAGGTCACTCAGATCAAAGTTAGTGTTATGGCGGACTTTTGATATTTGTGGAACCATCGAGATTTTTTGAAATAGCTAATAGCTTTACTGATAAAGCCGATAAAACAATCATGAAAAATACTGCGCCCATCCAGCAAGAACGTAAATTCGACATACAAGAGCTATTTTTCTCGACCACTAATGAAAAAGGACGCATCGAATTCGGTAACGATGTGTTTATTAAAATCAGTGGTTATACAAAAGAAGAGCTTGTGGGAGCACCACACAATATCATTCGTCATCCTGACATGCCAAAATTAGTTTTCAAAATTTTATGGGAAACTATCCAAAGTGGAAAAATCATTGCGGCGTATGTAAAAAATATGGCCAAAGATGGGTCTTTTTACTGGGTTATGGCCGTCGTTTTCCCTGTTGGCGACCGGTATCTATCCGTCCGGCTCAAACCTACTTCTAAATATAGAAGTATTATTGAAGACGCGTACAAACAAATTTTAGATGTTGAAAAAAAAGACGGTGTCGAAACCGCCCAAAGTTTTTTGAACACACTTCTAGATTCTCTTAGTTTTAAAAACTATGAAGAATTTTCTGTGAAAGCTTTGCTAGCCGAAATAGTTGCTCGCGACAACGAGCTTAAAAAATTACATGCTTCGGAATCAGATCAAGCGCTCACGAGCGAGCTTCTGAGAATGACCTCTGCTGAATCAAAAGCCGCATCGAAATACACCGAAGAAATTTTCGTAAGAATTTCTGAACTCGAGAAAAGCAATTCAATTTTTTCTGGACAGACCAAATCGCTAAATGAAAAATTTTATGACTTTCAACTTTTATCGTTAAATATTCAAGTTTTTTCATCAAAAATTGGGGAACAAGGTCGTTCTCTGTCGGTAATCGCGCAAAACTTCAATGCGCTAGTCTCCAATGTAAGCGAACATTTAGAACAGTTTGCCGTTGACGCAAAAAAAATTGATGAAGCTAATTTGATATTTACCAAGCAGATCTGCGCATTAAAACTTTTAACTGACATGGTTGACTTTTTCGTACAAGAAACCCTACACGCAACAAACCCCGAGGAAAGTCAAAAAAGAATTAATGATCTTTCTGAAATTTCTACTACATTCACAAGTTTAGCCAGGGCATTGACAAATACCTTCTCTGCAACACGATTAGAGACATTCAAATTAATTGAAAAGTTTGGAGAGTTGAACAAAGACACGCGTAAGTTAGTAAACGGAATCGAACTCGTTAGCCAGATAGGCTACATCGAATCGGCTCGCATTACTTCTCAAGAAGTAGACTTCAAACATTCGATCGATACGATGAAAAAATTTTCAGAAATTCTCAGAGACAGCTTGCATGTTATCAACCAAAACACGGGTAGTATCTTGGAAAACTTATCTACATTTGACGCCCATATAGAAGAATGCTTTCAAAGTGTTAACAAAATTTTTTCTTATTCTTTAGAACAAAGAAAAGATATGTAAACGTCGCTTCATTTAAACTCGATCGGTTAGATAGCTCCCCAACAGTTTACCGCTGCAAGTCCGTTTAGCAATTGATAATCCTTATAAAACAGAGACGTCGATGTCGCTTGGTCATAAACGGCGTCTAGTTTTAAATTTTGTAGACACTGTTTAGGTGCTTTCAATTGGTTCCAATTTCCAGCCGGAGCATTTGGCATCTTCTTTGGATCTAAAGGAAACAAATACATTTGTGCTTCTCTCATTGCATATGTCTCCCCGTCCTGAGCGTCTTTGTTCACGTACACAGAAATATGCGGCTCTACACCTACGGTTTGGTTAGAGCTTCCAGAGGGAGCAAAAAATAACCCTTGAGTTGAACACACTGTCAGTTCTTTTTGATTTTGTAAAGGCTGACAACCTTGATACGAACCCTTTCCGAAGCTAGTTTGGCCAACCACGTACCCACGGCTATAATCACGAATGGCACCGGCCACAAGTTCAGAGGCACTTGCAGAAAATGCGTTAATAAGAACGCTGAGTGGCTTATTCGTTGTGGCTTTGGCTTGTGTTGGTAAAGCATCATACTGCGAACCAAACATTGAACGATTTTCAAAATACGAAATCACTTTGTTGTTTCCTAAGAACATGCCACCTACGCACGAAGCGATCATTACATTTCCACCTGGGTTACTCCTAAGGTCTAAAATAAATCCCGAAATATTTTGCTTATCCCAAGCGGAAACGATATCAGCCATTTCATCGCAGATATTTGAGTACATGAAATTTGTCAGGCGAATGTACACCATTGTCTGACCGTTAAAGTTAACACTTTCAGAACTTACGACAGGATTAACGACTTTCTTACGTATAACTGTTAAATCTCGAGACACCGAACCTCGCTGAACAGTTAATTTGACTGACGTGTTTTCTACTCCACGCATAAGCGCTACCATTTCTTCGTCTGATAAGCCCTTCAATACCTTGCTATCCACCGCCGTGACGACGTCTCCCACCAAGACTCCCGCGGCTGCTGAACCCGATCCTTTAAGAACTCGTTTTACAATTAAGCCTTGTTCTAACTTTACAAATTCGATTCCAATACCGACAAAGGACGCACCGTTTTCATTGCTGGCCATTTGAAGTTCTTTAGTAGGTCTCATTGATGTATGAGGATCACGAGCCATTTCGAAAAATTTAGTTGCGGCCGCCACGTAAAATGACGGCTTAATATTTGGTCCAGCACGTTTATAAATTTCAGTCACAATCAATTCAAAATCAGTATTTGGACTTTTAATGAACTCTGAAGACGCTGAAGAAAAACGACTGTTCAATTGCTTACGCATTTGTTCGAAATAGCTATACGCTTCCTTTGCAGAAGCTATGGCTGGCACTGGCATTTCGACAAGCGCTAAACGATCTGTTTTGTAAAAAGGAACTTGGTTGTTTAAAACGCTGACCGGAATCACTTCATAATTTTTATTTAGCGCACCGGCAAAGGCTTGAACCGCCATTACACAACCTAAATAAGCTTTCTTAGAACTTGCGCACGATTTTGAATTAATTCCACCCAACAACCAGTTTAAATCAACAGATACATCACTCCACACATCGTCTGGTTTGGCTTGTTGGATTTTAACTTTAGGTAAAATGTCATTTGCTAAATTAAATTGCGTTACAGTTCCCAAAGCGGCTTGCTGCGAGAATGCAATTTCAACAAGTAGAGTTAGAAATAAGAAAAGTGATGTTCGTTTCATGGTACCCCCGGCTCAATACCCACGAAATATAGTCATCTCTTAAGCGATAGCAAGAAATAGTGTAGTTTAATGAAAAAAAATAGAAAAAACAAAGTAAACGCATTACTTCATTAGAAATAGCAATAGATGCTATTATATATAGTTTTAAAAGTCCCTGAAATGGACTTAAACGTTCGGTTTTTAACAACAAACGCATTAGAAAATGTGGAGCGCAAATGCGCTCCACGCGCAGGAAACAGATCAATAAAGCAAGTATCAATTACATGTGCTTTTGAATTCTTGAAGGGTGATCTTGAAAGAATCAAGATCGAACAACCTGGATCATAACAGAGCTAAGAATTACTCTTAGCCACCGAATGATTTGTTCAAGAGTCCTAGTGCTACATTGGACTGTGAGTTAGCTTGCGCTAAAACAGAAGTACCCGCTTGTAATAAAATATTATTTCTAGTCATTTCAGATGTCTCTTCAGCTACGTCCACATCTCTGATACGAGAATTCGCAGCAGACATATTTTCTACGTTAACCTGAAGATTGCTGATCGTTGACTGCAAACGATTCTGAATCGCACCGAAGTCCGCTCTCATCGCTGATACTGACACAATGGCTGTATCGATTGATGATAAGGCGTTCTGTGCTGATGCTTTATCGGCAACGCTTGTTAAGTTAATACCTAACGCTGCTGAGTTTGCATCCGCTTTCGAAGCGTCGAATGAAATACGGTCAATTTCTGGATTATTTCGAGTTCCAACTTGGAAATCTAAGATAGATCCCACGCCGGCTAAAAGCTGTGTACCATTGAATTCAGTACCTTCCGCAACCCTGTCGACCTCGGATACTAGCTGATCATATTCCACATTTAGAAACTGACGCTCGACCGGACCGATCGTGTCTGAAGCGGCTTGTACCGCTAGTTCTCTTAAGCGAATTAGTATCGAAGATACTTCATTCATCGCGCCCTCCGCGACTTGCACTAACGAGATACCGTCTTGGGCATTTCGGGTAGCTTGCTTAAGACCTCTAACTTGTGCTCTTAAGTTTTCAGAGATCGCCAAACCTGCGGCGTCATCCCCTGCTCTGTTGATACGGTAACCAGAAGCGAGCTTTTCCATACTCTTATCTAGTCCTAACTTCGTACCCCAAAGCACCCTTTGAGCGTTTAACGATGACGTATTTGTATTAATACGTAATCCCATAATTCCTCCTCCATGAGTTATACATCTCTCAATCCTTGAGTGATGTGGAATCTTTATGATTCCTGTGGGTGTTTTATTGCTTAATCTCATATCGGGACACTCTTAAATAACTTGAGTCATAATGAGAAAAACTAGACCAGAGTCCTGTGTTTTTCTTCTACAAGCCCATTTAATTCGATTTGGCATTCTTTTTCACTGAAAAGATTTCGTCCTGCTTGAACACCGATTGAAAATCAAAAGCCTTCGAAGTATCTATTTCGCATGGAAATTCGCGATCCACTTCACGGCTCTATGTACTTTTCTGATTCCGAAGTTAAAATTTTAGATACTTTGGAGTTCCAGCGTCTGCGCGCAATCAAACAACTTGGCTTTTCAGAATTCAGTTTCCCAGGCGCGACTCACAATCGTTACTTGCATTCCCTTGGCGTAAGCCACGTAGCAGGAATGGTGTTTGATTCCATCTTTAAAGTTTACCCATTTAAAAAACCATCCAAGAAGCATCAATATCGTCAACTCTGCAGATTAGCAGCAATGTTGCATGATGTGGGTCACGGCCCTTTAAGTCATACGACCGAACAAGTGATGCCTAAACTTTCGCAATTAACTTTATCTGTTTACGATGGCAATGAACGCCAGGCTAATCACGAAGACTACACTCTAAAATTTCTATTAGATTCTAATATCACGAATGTAATTAATGAAAACTTTGAGTTTACGCCCTATCATGTCGCTTTACTAATCGATAAATCTCTCCCTGAAAAAGATGATTTCTTTGTAGACGGTGTGATTAATTTCAGACCGATCCTTAGCCAGATCGTCAGTTCAGAGCTCGATGCCGATCGCATGGACTACCTAGAACGTGATAGTTATTTCTGTGGTACTAATTATGGTAAAGTAGATATCGAATGGTTGATTCAAAATCTTACGTTCCATGTAAAAGAAAATAAATTGTTCTTAGCATTGAATCGTCGCGCACTCTATTCGTTCGATGATTTTTTGATCTCGCGCCACCATATGCACTTGATGGTCTACTTCCATCACAAAAGTATTATCTACGAAGAAATGCTTAATCGTTATTTAACGTCTCCGGAATGTGACTTCGTGTTACCAGCTGATATTCAGCAGTACACAAAGTACAATGACTATAAGCTATACGAACATTTGAGCTTATCATCGAACCCTTGGGCGCAAAGAATTTCTCAGCGTAAACCGTTTAAAGTTTTAATTGAACTTCATTCAATCGGTGAAAATGAACGATTTGAAAAGCTAAAGATTGACTTAGAAAAAGAAGGCTTCCAAACAATTCATGCCTCATCACATGCTCGTCTATCTAAATACCACTCAGGCTCACCAACGGATAAGGCCTTAGATATCTTTGTGGTTGATTCTTACGATAAATGGTTTGAACCTTCGCCAATTAATAACTCAACAGAGATTTTCAAAAAATACGAAGGTACACGCGTAATAGACAGGATCTATATTGATCCGGCTCAATACGAAAAAGCAGAATACTTTATTTCTAAAAAATAGTCTTTGTTCTGACGTTCTATGCGCCCCTTGGAACGGTTTTCGGTTCCAGGGCTAACGGAAGTTCTAACACAAAACATGTTTGCTTAGACAACCTATCATATGACAGCTTACCACCATGAGCTTCTGCTAAATTTTTTGAAATACTTAAACCCAACCCTGTCCACTGTCGACGACTCGGATTCTGGCTAGGTTATCTTCTACAGACACTTTAATATTCACCCAACGTTCTTCTAATTTTTCAACGGCATCCATTCCATTACCGACAAGATTCAAAATAATTTGCGATATCTGAGTAGGCTGGCACTTAATTTCGATACCGTCTGGGCATTCAACTGTTAATTTAACTCCAATCATTTTTGCTCGGTTTTCACAGAGTTCAACTGTATCGGAAATAATCCTATTTAATTGCGCTAATTCCATTTCATTTTCACCATTTCTAGAGAAATTTTTAAGGCCTTTTACAGTTTTATTGATCCGATGCAATGTTTTCTCAATTTTTTGAAGACTGAGCTTCATGTCTTCAGTGGTCAGTGTTCCCCCGTTCAATTTATTCTGGGTAACTTGGGTGACACTCATAATTATCGTAAGAGGATTATTAATTTCGTGAGCTATACCTCCCGCCATCTCACCCAAAGCAGAGAACTTTGCGGTTTGTACTAACGTCGCCTGTTGGTCTAAAATAGTTTTATTGGCCTCGATCAAATCGTTCGTCTTAATTTTAACCAGGGCCTCAATGTTTTCGTAGTTATAATTCAACTGCGTTGAAACTTTACTAAACTCCATTAACAGGGCTCTACTGTTTTTGATGTAGAAATAAAGAACGATATCCTCAAATATAACCCAAGCACCATGTTCAATAGCTCTTAATGGACCCGACTGCAAAATCCCGTAAATACTTTCGGGCCAATAATAACCCCGTAAAAAATGGTCTAATACAGTGATTGCGGTCGCAAACAAAATTATACTGAAATTTCGATAAAACGACAAAAACGCTAAAGAAACAAATATATGAAAATGAGTTTCAGTGCGTCCACTTGTGAGGTGAATAAGCCTAGTTAAATGTGAGTTCCTTAAGATTTATTCATCTCAAACTGGAACAGTAAAACAGAATATACTGGCTATTAAATTTTATTTCGATTCAAAAGATAGCGGACAAGGTCTTCAGCGTTCGCAAGATCATAAAATTCTTCAATTGGGATTGGCCCAAATGCATCTTCTAAGTCTTTTAAAAAGTACACGAGTTGAATAGATGAAAAATTATAATCCGCCCAGGTGCGCTGCCAATCTAGTTCTTCCCCACCAAACTGGTCTTTAAAAATTTGTTGCACTTTTTCCTGAATTTGAATTTTACTGACCATTTATCTGACCATTCCAAAAACCCAAGATCTCCAAAATATATTCCACACGCTATTTTTTAGCTGCTTCTTAGAAACTTTAGTGCGAATGAGATATCGTTTCAGTTTGCCGCTCGTAGTTCTAGGCAACGACTTCACTCCAGTGTAGACGATATCTTTACTGTCTATTTTAAATTGGTTCTTTAAATTGTGAATGATTTTATTTCTGTAGTCTTTACGTTGGCGGAAACTAAGCGCAGGCATGAAATCTAGCCACTCAACACACACGGTGATAGACTCATCCCCGCCGATTCCGCCTTTGCCCACAACAGCTACTTTTTTAACATGTTTATCATGTCCAATCAGGTTCCAAACACGCTGTTCTAAATCCACTGAAAAATACTTTTTCGAATCTACGATTATAACATCTTTGTAGCGACCAGAAATATAAAGCTCCCCGTCTTTGATAAATCCAATATCACCAGTAAAGAACCAAGAGCCTAAACATTGAGACTTAAATACATCTTCCTTATCCAAATACCCCGAACACAAACTAGGAGACTGAATCCAAATCTGACCTTCGATGCCGTCTTTAACAAGCTTTTGGTTTTCATCTAGGATTTGCGCTTTCACATCACGCGATGGTTTTCCGCAACTGACGATCTGACGCTTATTCTTTTCATGAGTCTTAATATGCGATCGAAGAGTACCAAAAGAAATTGATAAGACATTTTCTGCCTGACCATAACCGGGCGTAAAGGTTAGCGCATTCCATCCATAGGGCTCGGCCGCAGTTTTAAACTGGTTGAAAGTTTCAAGCAAAACGGGCTCAGAACCACATAGACATACTTTCAAACTTGATAAATTAATATCCAATTTTTTCTGCTTAATTGTTTTCGTCAGAATCCGGTACATTGAATCAGGTCCAACCCATACCGTGGCTTTAATCTGCGAAGTTAATTCCAAAAACTTCAGCGGATTTTTAATAAAATCTATGGGCTTTAAAATATGCGTCTCAAATGGCGTTACTAATGCCGTTAACAATGTACCCACTAATCCCATGTCATGAAAAAACGGAATCCACGAAAGTAATATCGACTTTTCATTTAGTTCCAGAGACAAACGAATCAACGTAATATTTTCGATTAATGCGGTATGTGAAATCATTACGCCTTTTGGATCTGACGTCGAGCCAGAAGAAAACTGCACAAAGGCAATCTGATCATATAGATGTTTCGGTAAAAGCTTTGGTTTTTGAGGATTGTTTAAAAATTGTTCCTGATTAGAGCTTCCACCGGTATCGGCCATCGAAATCACTTCAAAACCGGAATGCACAAGCTCGGTTCTATGATTTTCTAGCACTAAAATCTTTTGAATTTGCGTGTAGGCTTTCATTTGATCTAAATAATCATAGTAATCCGATTTCATCATGGAATCGGAACTCACGATAGGCGCCGCGATCACACCGGCTTTTAAAGATGCTAAGAAAACAACAAGAAAATCGTACGAATTAGAAAGAGAGACGAAAAATATTTCATTTTTAACCAGTTGGGACGACAGTTTTTTAGCCATCGCTCCAACATCCTGGGTAATCTCAGCAAAACTTTTCTGAGTTACTTGATTGTAGTCTTCGTAAAATGAAATAATCTTCTGAGTGTCTTGAGATCGACCTTCAATAAGGTCATAGACATTTAGATAACCACTCAAAAGACCCCTCCCGTTTGTGGGTAGAAATTAATGCCGCTTAACCTTGGCGCAGACTAAATTCGTTCGATAACGACCGCAATACCTTGGCCACCACCGATGCACGCACTGCCAAGCGCATAGCGAGCATTTCGACGATGTAATTCATAAACCAGGTGATTCATAATACGTGTTCCACTAGCGCCTAATGGATGTCCCACCGCAATCGCCCCGCCATTGACATTTGTTTTTTCAGTTGGCAAACCCAATTCTTTTTCAACCGCTAAATACTGAGCCGCAAACGCTTCATTCACTTCAATTAGGTCCATTTGATTTAATGATAAACCAGCTTTTGCTAATGCTTGTTTTGAAGCCATCACTGGACCAATACCCATGATAGTTGGCTCACAACCTACGCTCGCCCATGATAAAATGCGCGCCATTGGTTTAAGGCCTAATTCTTTAGCTTTTGATTCGCTAGTTAATAAACTCATAGCCGCACCATCAACAATACCAGACGCTGAAGCCGCAGTTACTAAACCATCTTTTTTAAACAAAGACTTTAGTGTCGAGATTTTCTCGTATGTAGAATCAGGTTTAGGATGTTCATCTTTATCAACAACGATCGAACCTTTTTTAGTTTCTACAGTTACTGGCGCGATCTCGACCGCGAAGTAACCTTTTTTGAAAGCCTGATCATAGCGTTGTTGTGATTGGATGCTGTAACGATCAGATTGTTCACGCGTGATTCCGTATTTCTCACCTAAGTTTTCTGCGGTTATCGCCATCGGAGTTTTTGCATAAGCATCTGTTAAAGCAGACGTCAGATAATCTTCTAGCTCAAAATTTCCCATACGGACGCCGCCAAAACGAACATTTCGAGCGACATAGGGAATTTGGGACATTTGCTCTACGCCACCGGCTAAAACCGTAGTAGCTTCACCAGTTAAAATCATTTTCGCAGCTTCGGCCCACGACTGAAAACCACTTCCGCATAAGCGGTTCACTGAATAAGACGGCACCGGAATCGGTACGCCTGACTTAAGAGCAATATGACGAGGAATATAAGCCGCGTCCGCGCCCGACTGAACCACATTACCGATCACTAAATGATCTATCTTTTCCGGAGATAAACCGGCCGCCTGAAGCGTAGCTTTAGTAGCAGCGACCGCAAGGTCTGTTGCGTTGACATCTTTTAGGGAACCGCCGAAGGCTCCAAACGGAGTTCTTTTGCCTGATATAAATACTATTTTTTCCATAAGAAAAAGACTAGTTTGGATTTTCCTACGAGTAAAGGAGAGGCCATGAAAATTCTGATATTAGGGCAAGGCGGCAGGGAGCACGCATTTGTTAAAGCGTTCAAACGAACAACTCCATCAGCTGATATTCATGTGCTACCCGGCAATGACGGAATGAAACAAGAAGCCTTATGTTTCACAGATAAGTCTCTTAAAGACACAGCATTTATAGAACAACTCTGCGTCCACAATAATTACGACGTAGTCTTTATAGGTCCAGAAGATCCTTTAGTCGATGGAGTATCTGATAGACTTAGGAATCTAGGTCACAAAGTCGTTGGACCGAGTCAATATTGGGCGCAGCTCGAAGGCAGTAAAATCTTTGCTAAAGAATTTATGATCAAGGCCAATATTCCTACCGCTAAATTCGCAGTTGTGGACTCAGTGGAACTAGTCAAAAAGCATGTGCAGTCATTTACGCCACCCTACGTTTTAAAAGCGGATGGTTTAGCCGCGGGTAAAGGCGTTTTTATTTGCGATACTCAGGAAGAACTTTATACCGCAGCTGAAAATATTTTCGTAAAAAAAACGTTGGGAAATGCGGGCTTGAAAGCAGCGATTGAACAATTCACTCCTGGCTGGGAACTGAGTTACCTATTTTTTACTAATGGTAGAGAGTACGTATCACTACCTATTGCTCAAGACCACAAACGCTTATACAACGGACAGAAAGGCCCTAACACGGGCGGTATGGGAACGTGGGCTCCGCTAGACATATCTAACGAACTTGATCAGAATATTCGAAAAAAAGTAATCGAACCAACGTTAGCAGAAATTAGCAAAGGCAATTCTGTATATCGGGGCGTAGTCTTTTTAGGGATCATGGTTAATGGTAACGAACCTTCCGTGCTGGAATACAACGTGCGAATGGGCGATCCAGAAACCCAAAGCATCCTTCCATTGATTGAAACAAATCTAGGGCAATTTTTAGCTAGATTAGCTGATGGCAAACTCAACGAACTTAAACTCAATTCAAATTTCGCTAGCTGTGTTGTCCTAGCTAGCCCCGGCTACCCAGACAATCCGCAAAAAGGATTACCAATTGACGGCTATGAGTCTGCTAAAGATACACAGACGCAGCACCTGATTGCATCGGGTGTAAGAAAAGAAAACTCTCAATGGGTGACTCATGGCGGCCGCGTCCTAGGTGCTGTTGGTGTTGGCACCACGAAAGAGAACTCATTAAAAGAAGCCTATAGCTTAGCCGAAAAAGTAAAATGGCAAGGGATTCATTTCCGCACAGATATTGGAACAGCTAACTAGGCTACCAAGCCCAGCGCACACCAACAAAGCTACGATTTTCAATCGTATTTTTTGTATGATTAAATACTAAGTCTTTATTTTTGAAAATCTTTTCAGATAACTCGAGTGCAGTCTGTCCTATCCGAGAATCATGAATGAAATGCGCTCTGCCCCAGCCTTGGTATTCCACCTTAGCCTGAGATTGCAGGGCTTGATATTGAAACGAAAACTTATGATCAATAGTCTTTTCTCCTGAACCGAAGGCCGCCGGAGGACCAGAGATCGATGCTTCGACTTTCATTGCTTGCTCTACCGTACTAGCCGCTTTACCAAAAGACGAGTTTTTTACGGCCGGCGATGACAACCAGTTCTGGATCATTTTATCACCGAAAAACTTCATTACTTCAGCTTCGCTCTGCGACGGCGGAATATACGCCGGAACTGACTTATTCAAACCTTCAGCAAGGGGATCATTTATATTCACTCGCTTAGGAACATAGAATTTTTTACCGTAAGCATACGACCGAAGTGTGCTTTTGAACTTGAATAACTTCACTTGTTTTAGTTTTTTGGAGTCTATTTGCTTTGTTTTTGTAATTTTACCCAGCTTCTTGGCGTGATTATCCATTACCTCAAAGTAATTTTTATCATTTAGTGGTGACACTCGTTCTAAAGAACCCCAGATACTCTGCGGCGTTCTGAGCTGAGCGTAACTTACTGATATTGTTAAAAAAATACTTATAAATAATTTCAATCATCACCTTCGATTTTGAACTGTCTCAATCACAGACATGTTACCTTAGTAGGATATACTTCAATAATTCGGCCAAAGCTCAACGCTACTACCGCGTTTTATAAGACTTAAAAATTAAATTCCCAAAACGAGACAATGAAAAAAAGACAGGAGCGAAAAGTGACATGTCACTTTTTGTATTTTTTTCTTTAGGCGAAATATAGTAAAGCGTTACCTAGTCAAAAATGGTAAAAGACAGTCGGCTCAATATCTTACGGGCGTAACGGTGAGGTGGCGTTTGAAATTTAATTTGAATAAATTTGTATCGATCATCATGGTGAATTTGTTGATTGTCAGTTCTGTGCACGCACAGAAAACACCGACAACGGGCGGACCTGATGATAATTTGTTCCCAATCGTAGTTACAAACCCGACTGATCCAACAAATCCACTACCGTCACTTCCGGGCGATCCACAATTACCCGGTGATCCAACTAACCCGAACATCCCAGGCTTACCAAATATTCCGGGCATTCCATCACTACCAAGTTTACCCGGAACAATTCCAATTGGCGGTTCAGGCTCGTCATTCAATCCAATTTTTCCAAGTACGGGAACGAATACGCAAATTCAAGTGGCCCAAGTTCCTAACGAGTTTTACTGCCCACTGTTTGAATCAAACCCATACGACTCAATCTTCAGAGCTCTAGATGCATTAACATCATCTATGCGTGTGAACCCTGAATGTCAGCAACAACAAAACAATCAGTACACTGATTTCTATTCTGATTCTGAAAAGATCAGAAACCTAATAACTCAGTTACAACAAATCCAAGCCGATCCAAATTTAGCAGCAACAGCGAGCACGCGTGATGTTGAACGTATCATTACGGACGCGGTATCTGGCGTAACGAACATTGCTAACAATTTATCCAATAATAAATTGCTTAATAAAAATTGCGGACCTTCGAAATCAAGTTTAGGTACTGCGCTTTTAGCTGTAAATGATATCCTAAATAACTTAGCACCCATCGGACTTGTGTTAGCAGCGGCTAACCCAGCTATCGGTATCGCAACAAAAGTAGCCTTAATGGGCGGTGTTTACGCAACAACAGCGATCAAAGGTTTTGATCAATATGCACGTGCTAACTCTCTGGATCTAAACAATCCAGAGGTTAGAAAAGCAATTTTGCAAAACACCTGTCAATTCGTAAAAGTAAGACAGAAAATCGATTTCTTGCAGCTAGGTGAAGAAGGTCGTTTAACGGATATCAAAGACAGTCTGTTTAAGAATATTGAAGCCTACCGTGCGCGCTACACAAACCCGTCTTCAAATTTACTTCCTTTGATGCAATACAAATATCAAACGGAAAAAATCATCACGGATTTAGAAGCTAAGATCGTGGAAGATAAATACAACATGAACTTCTACAACTCTAAAATCAAAGGCGCGGGCGATGATAAAGAACGTATCTGTTTAGTGGGTTCTTCACTAGTTAAGAAAAGTAAAGATGCAGAAACTTTCCCGGCCAGTACTTTACGTATCTTAGAAACAGCGGTCGAGGCTAGCAAGCTGAACACTACAAGCAACAGCACAAGCTCAATCACTGGCACTGGCGTGGTTGATCCGCAAATTCAAACGGAATCTGACGAATTATACTTAGCATTTACTAAATCCAGAAACCGCCTTGGCATTCTTGTGGGTAAGGCGCTTGGGGATGATATCGTAGAGGCCGCTAAAGCAACTCCTCTATGTGCTGAAGAAACGAAAACTTGGATAAAACGAATGTACGAAATCATCGTTTATTCTGACAACATCGTTAATAAAGAAATTCAAGAGATCGAAAACTTACTAACTCAAAGTGATGAGTATAAAGTTTGGAATGCACAGTACAGAAAGCTTAAATCAGAAAAAGGTTCTATGGACCGCGTGATCAAAGTTCTACGTGAAATGGCTCGTCCAGATGCTGTCTACATTCGTAGTGAACTTGATCAACGTTCTCAAGAATTGAAAGCAAGCTTGTTCCGTTCAAATACGTTATTAGGTATCTCGACTTCTAAATCTCCTGTGTATGCATGGCTTGATAACAACATGGATATGCACCGTGTATCGTTAAGTCGTTTCACTGATTTCGTTAAGCTTTTACAAAAAGGTTCTTTACAAATCAGCAATCCAAATCAAGCGCAACCAGATCCGAAAAAATCTTGGAACTGGGCGGATCAAGATAAAGCCATGATGAAAGATTTGAATACGTTAAGCCGTCTTGAAAACATCAATATTAAGACTCTACCGAAAGGGTCACGCCAGTACGAGGTAGCGTGTCAGCAATTACAGGAAGCTTATTTAAAATATAAAGCATCTAAAGACTATTTAGGTTCCGCGCAGTTCATGTGCGACATGATTGATCCCTACGTAAATGATACAAGCGATCAAATCATCACATTCTGCCGCGGAGGAAAAACATTTAATTCGAAAGTTAAATCGTTAATTCAAGAGCGCTTTGAAAAAATGAAAGCAAAAGCGACACCGAAATCTCTTAGCCTTGATGACTTCGGTAAATTAATGAACATGAAACGTTCAGAATTAAAATGCCCACTTCCTTCAATAAACGCGATCGACTAACCATCGCTTATTTAGTCAAACATCTTATTCTGACGAGTCCCTAGACTCGTCAGTGTTTCAAAACGATACGCTGTAAAGAAATTTTAAAGATCAAACAAATGTTTTCCGATAGGTTATGCGAGGTACGCATGAAACTCGGTAAATTTTTTTTGTTTTCCATTTTGATACTGACTGCCTGCAACGAAAAAAAGAAAGAGGAAACTCCAGTCGTTGAACCGGTTTCTACCCAAATTCCGAAACATTTATATGTCTCAACTGGTGCATGCTATTCAGGAACTAACACAACATTCACAGCGGCTACGGCGTCGAACCAAACCTACCGTTTAAACTTAACCACGGGGCAAAAAGAACTAAGCATTGCTGATTATTTCAGTCTTCCCGCTAATCCAGGTGATTCACCTGTTGGCTTAGTGGATATCGATTCTTCAAATATGATGATCCTTGTTGAAAATACATCAGGTCGTCGTATTGAGAAATTAACGAAATCCTCGAATCCTACACGGACGATTTTCACATCCAATGCAACCGCATTAAGTGCTGCGGTTAAAGGTATCGTAAAAACATCAGATGGCGGTTTTTTAATTGCTAAAACTGCAGGTATTGAAAAGTTAACTAGCCAGGGCGTACGCATGGGGACACCGTATATCGGAACCGCACTCGGTGCTACCTGTGGTGCTACTAATGTCAATATTAACGGTGTGGCAGTTACTTCAACCGGTAAAGTTATTTACACCAATGCAGCAGCGTCTAACAATCGCTGGGGCGTAATTTCACCGAACGGTTACTCAACCGCTGCGGATTGCCTTGCCGTTCAAGCCGCACCGGATGTGAATGCCTACCCAGTCGCTGTTCAATTCATTCCCTCTTATAGTCAAATCATGGTGGCGTACGCAGGGAATAGTTTGACCGCGAATTTAAACTCGATTTACGTATATGATTTTAACGATTCTACCAACGCCATATCCAACGCAACTAAGATATACGATGCTAATACTTACGTAGCCGCCGGGTACTTGTTATACGGGATATCTTCGATGGTATACAACCCGGATGATCGCACGCTATTTGTAGCGACAGCTATCTCGAATGCGACAACAGTGGTGAATTACTCAATTGAAAAACTGAATTACAATCCAGATTCAAAGACACTAACTCGCTCTTCGAGTGTTCCGTTCTATTCCTATGGAGTGGATACAAAGTGCGTATCTTCTATGATAATTGCCGAATAAAATCGGCACTACTCGTCTAGTACGAAATTGATAGGATCTACAGGAATGCTGTTGATGCGGACTTCATAGTGTAAATGGGGTCCTGTTGAACGACCGGTATTACCCACGGCTGATATTACGTCCCACTTATTAACTCGTTGACCTACGTGTACATAAATTTGTGAGTTATGCGCAAAACGAGTCGTCACACCATAACCATGGTCAATACTGACTAACTTACCGTAACTTTCATCATAAGACGCGAAAATAACGATGCCATCTGCTGGAGCGTATACTGGTGAGCCTGGTGATGCCGCGATATCTAATCCTGCATGCATCGTATTCTTGCCCGTAAACGGATTCATGCGATAACCAAAGTTACTTGTTAACCAACCTCGGGCCGGTTTGATATTAGGAATCGCATTCAGCAAACTCTGGCGTTCCGATAAGCCTTCCCACAATTCTATTACACTTTGTTCTTTTAGTTGGGTCTCTTTAACGGCCCGGTCAATTCGAACTACTAAAGACACATAGTCTTTTTCTGACGGTTGCAGAGTTAACTCGCCTTGCTTCTCATTTTCTTTTTTTATCGGTGCAAATAGTTTATCTTCTGCCACCAGTGTTTGGTTACTTACCCTTTGATCCATGGGTTCGTACTCTTCTTCAAACGTAGGCGCATTTGATGGTTTATTACCCATCGTAAGTTTTGTAATACGATCTTCAGCGTCTACGTTTGTGATTAATTTCAATTTAGTTGTAAATGATTTTACGCGCTCCAAACTGTTTTCAAGAGAACTTACTTTTGTTTCTACAATTTGGAATTGTTTTAACAATTGTGCATTTTCCGCTTTTAGTTTTCTGTTTTCGATCGCCTGAACCAGCAAACCAAAATAATCAATAATTCCTGTTAATAAGATCAGCACAACAACTGAGCCAATCAAAGCCACCATTTTTAGCCGCGTACCAGATAGCACAAACTTATTTGTTTGCCCATCAGTATTGGAAATGACAAAAAATGTGAAACTTTTCTTACCCAATTGCTTTTCCTATTCGAAATGAAGAATTAAAACGCTGACATTATCATCGCCACCGTTCTTAAGAGCCTCTTCTACACAGGCTTTTAGAGCATCTACCGGAGCATTCTGCTCCATGATTTCTGAAATTCTTGGATCTGTGACCAAGCTAGATAAGCCATCAGAACACAACAGGTAAGTTTCTCCCGAAAAAATTTCTCGTTCAAAGATATCCGGATCGACTTCACGTTCGTAACCCACGCTGCGCGTGATTACGTTTCGCCCAATTAATTGCGACGCTTGCTGCTCTGACAGGACGCCAGCGCGAATTTGTTCGTTAATTAATGAATGATCTTCGGTAACTTGCCATAAATGCGGCTTTTTAAATAAATAACAACGTGAATCCCCGACGTTACCTATATAGATATGATTTTTTCGGATGTAACACATGACCATAGTCGTGCCCATACCCGCTAACTCTGGGTTTTCTTTTGCCGCTTTGTCATAAATTTGGTGCGAAGCTTGTTCATACGCGCGCGCAATCATTTCACGAGGTGCACGATTTTTTGATTCGGGATCTTTAAACACTTCTTCGGCGGCTGAAACAGCAAGCGAAGACGCCACTTCCCCGCCAGAGTGGCCTCCCATGCCGTCCGCAACTATAAAAAGGCCTAATTCTGGATTAACTAAAACTGAGTCCTGATTGGAATCACGTCTTCGTCCTTTATCCGAAAGAACCCACGCATCAAACTTCATCAATTTATTCTGCACTCGATGAAGATTTCAGTCAAATACGCGATTTCTCGACCTAGCTCATTTTGCACGTCTTTGATCGAGGTGCTTAAAAAAAAATCACCTAAATTTACGCTCACGTTCTGCCGATTAATAATTATGCATCGTTTTTCACTCTTTTTACTAGTTTCAGTCATAATCCACATCGCTGTTTACTTTTCTGTTTATTTCTCACCCGAGGCCAAAACCAAGAAGGAAACAATCGAAGTTTCCTATATTAGTCCTCCGAAAGTGGATAAGAAAATAACTGATCAATCAGAGAAAAATCGTCAGATCGTTGACCAAGCTGACAAAGCTTTGAACAACGAAACACCAGATGAAGATTACTATTTAAGTAAAAATAATCAGAAAGTTTTAAAACAAACTGTCGCTCGTGAAAAAGGCGAATTTAAAAATACGCAAGCAAAACAGTCGTCAGAACGAAAAGCCAACAACCAACAACAGGCGCAGCCAAAGCAAGAAATACAGAAGGTACGCCGTCTTGAAAAGTTTAACCCAATGTCGGACATGTCGGCTAGCTTTCGCGAAAAAAGCTTCAATACGATGGCCAGCGGAACGCCTTCCAGCGCCGCGACCGCCAGCCAAACTCAAGACTACCTCAAAGATAAAAGTATCGGAGTAGAAACAATATTAAGCACCAAAGAATTTAAGTACTACACGTATTTCAATCGTATTCGAAAACAATTATCCCAACATTGGGAGCCCAAAGTTCGTGATAAACTAACTAAAATGTTCCGCCAAGGTCGCACGATTGCATCAACAGAACAAGATCGCACGACGAAACTCTTGATAATTCTCAATCAAGAAGGCGTCTTGGTAACCGTACAACTTGTAAGTGATTCAGGTGTTAAAGATTTAGACGAAGCCGCGATCGAATCATTTCGATCGGCTGCTCCGTTTCCGAATCCTCCCAAAGGGATCGTTGATCCAGATGGTACCGTCAAAATCCGCTGGGATTTTATTTTAGAATCCTAAACTTTTTCTTATACCAAAATCGTTTCTTATGGCTCACATAAATACCTATTGTTATTAGGTTTTTTGAAATTAAAAAGATTGTTACTACTATGTTTTTTTTTACCCGTGGAAGAGCTGATTTTCACTTGAAGTACGGATAGATTCGTCCTCACTTGAATTCAATTTTGCACAGCAGATTGGGATGAAAAAGTTTTTATATTTATCACTCATTTCGACAGTTTTAATTTTACCGGTTTCACCCAATGCGATCTCATCGGAAATTCAGACTAAAGCCAACGGATGCGCAAGCTTCTATCAAAATACAATAGAACCTCAATTCATTTTACCACTGTTAAAGAAAGTGAAGTTTTTTGAAACTAAGTCTCCACACGGAACCCATTTAATGGTGGTTGACTTAGCGCAGGTATCCCCATCATCCAGAATACAACAAATTGTGTCTTCATATTTCAATTACGTACGCTCGGTTTATCAAGAGCGATTAAAAAAATTCGAAGGCAATCCATCTGCCCCAGCTGATCGGCAACAGGAATTTATTGATCATTCCTTGGCTTTGAGATCCGTGCTGGTGCTAGATACTCCGAACGATATGGATCCGCAATCACCCACATTCAATGGCGGAGTCCGAGTTACCTATGCACGCAGTACATACGAAAAGCTGCCTCTACAATATGAGTTTCCTAACTTCCATCGTTATAACTTGGCCGGCACAGCAGCAGAAATCGGCCGCCTAACGGCCCAGCCTGGTAGCCCACCCGGGCTGTCGATCCATTTGATTAAACTTGCTACCCAAGTGGCCCTACAGGATCCAAATGTTACAGACATTTATGTCCATACCTCGAAAACACATGCCCGGCTCTACCGCTTAATGGGTCTTCGTCCTAGGAATGTCGACATTAAGGACGAACTTAATTATGTTCTACGATTTACGACCCAAGACGCACTAAATTGGCTTACACATGTAAAGCCCCACTAAGCCACAGGGCATAGAACAAAAACTCGGTTTTTGACTTGCCCTTTCCCCTAAGCTCCTTTAAAGATATTCCGATATAAATAATGTTCTAAAGCTTAATCATTTTGAGCACTTATCTAAACATTTGTGCACAACTACTCACTAAGGTGTGAAAGAATGAAACTACCAGATAGAAAAACCGTAGAAACAATCGCAACTCGAGCTCACTATTTAGCAACTCAGATGATCTTCCAAGCCAATCACCGCTCTGACAAAGCCAAGGGTGATCCAAAAATTGGTGGTCACGCGTCCGCTTCAGCCAGCGCACTTCATATTATGGGTGCATTACATTTGATCGTAAAATCGGGATTTGATCATATTGCCAACAAACCGCACGCATCACCGACCGATCACTCATACAACTACTTGATGGATTTGTTTTTAAATAAAGATTTATCTCGCTTATCTCTTGAAGACGCGAACACGGCGATGATGGGACTACGTAAGTACTCTCAAAATGGCGAACCGGTTTTCCAATCATACCACTCAACCTACGATTCTGATAATCACAACTTCTTCCCATCAGGAACTGTTGGTATTCCACCCGTTCAAGCGGGTTACATGGCTCTTGCGTATCGCTACGCAAAAGAACATAACTACGAAGTTCCAGATGCGCACTTCTGGGCATTGACAGGCGATTCTGAATTCCGCGAAGGCAGCATGTACGAAGCCGTACCTGACTTTGCAGAACGTGAAATTGGAAACTTAACTTGGATTGTAGATTACAACCGTCAATCATTAGACGGTCACCGAATTTCAAACAAGAAAATCATGGATGGAACCGATGCCGATCGTATCGAAAGAACGATGGCGGCGAATGGTTGGGAAGTTATCCAAGTTCGTCACGGTTCTAAACGTAAAGAGCTTTTCGCTAAACCAGGCGGCGAGCAATTTAAAAAATTCTTGGAAGAAGACCTAGAAGATTATGAATTGCAAGCCTTGCTTCTGGTTAAAGACATGAAGGCGCTGAAAAAAGGTATCTCTAAAGAACACCCTCAAATGAAGAAGTTCTTAGATTCAGTAGCGGATGAAGACTTATATCAAGCTATTCGGGATTTCGGTGGCCACGATATGTTGTTATTAGCTGAAGCGATGTTAACGTCTAAGAAAAGCACCCGTAAGCCAACTATCATCATCGCCCACACACTAAAAGGTTGGGGATTAAAAATGGCAGCGGCACCAGGTAACCACAGTGCCTTACCAAATGAAGATGAAGTGGAAGAGCTTCGTAAAAAGCAAGGTATCGCGGGAACGGCATTATTTGCACGTTTCGATGATAACACAGCGGAAGCTAAATTCCTTAAAACTCGTGGTGACGAGTTATTAAAACAAATCAAAGCTCAGCATGAACTAAAAGCAAAAAATCAAACTTCGTTTGAAAAACAAATCGGCGCTCATGGTCCATTGCCCGTTTCACTTGAAATCAATACAAAGATGACTAGCTATCCACACACTCAGTGGATGTTGGGTCAGTTGACTGCAAAATTAACTCGTATTTCTAATACGGCGCTAGACAGTAAAGAAAAACCTCTAACTGCATCTGAAAAACCGTGGAAAGTTCCTGGCGAATTATTGATTTCGATGGCTCCGGATGTTGGAACAAGTACAAATCTAAATCCGGCAATGGATGGAAAAATCTTCGGTGCACCGGTTGTGACAGACGTAGAAGCCGAATTAGGTGTTAAAGACAACAAACTTCCAGATCTAGTTCCGGGCGAAGAAGTAACAGATCGTTACCTTCGTTTTGAAATCGCAGAAGGTAACGTCATGAGCTGCGTGGGTTCATTCGGCAGAATGCGTGATACGCTGGGCATTCCAATATTACCTTTAATGACGGTTTATGACTTCTTCATTAAACGTGCGCTGGATCAATACTTCTACAATTTATATTGGAAGAGCAGCTTCATTCTAGTGGGGACACCGTCTGGCGTGACATTATCGCCAGAAGGCGCGCAGCACGGATGGAAATCAGATTTTCAAATTCCAAATCAAATCACGTGGGAACCATTCTTTTGCCAAGAATTAGATTGGATTCTATGCGAATCCGTTCGTCGTCACGTTACTAACGATAACGAAGGCCGTAACGGCGTTCTTATCCGCGGAGTCACCCGCGGGGTAGAACAAAAAGATTTCGTAACATACTTGAAAAAACAATTGCGATTCAAAGCCTCTCAAACCGCACTGTGCCGTTCAGAATACCCATTAGAAAATGCTACACCAGAGGACTCAGTGGAAACTATTGCGGAAAGCGATATGATGGAAACTATCCGTCAGGAAGTTTTAAAAGGCGCTTACTATTTAATTAACTACCAAGGTTATGCGGGCTACAACCCAGGTGAAAACGTTGTTAACATCTTTGCAATGGGTGCCATGGGAACAGAAGCTATCAAAGCCTCTGAAGTCTTATTATCAAAAGGCATATACGCAAACGTAATCATGGTGACGTCCTCTGATTTACTGTGCGGACAGCAAGCCCATGAAAACAACTACCACTATTTGAAAAACGAACTAGGCATCAATTCAAATCTTTACATCAATACAAAAGGTGAATTGAACACAAGCGATCTAGTGCTAGTGGCGGGTAACCGTATTCCAATAGTTTCTGTTCATGATGGTGAGCCTGGTTTATTAGACAACTTGGGCTCTATCGTTGGAACAAAACAAGAATCATGTGCCGTACGTAGACACTCAAAATGCGGCCGCCCTGAAGAGATCTACCACTATCACGGCATCGATGCCGATGCCGTGGTAGAGGCCGCCGGCAAAGCATTAAGCGAAACAGCTCTTGAAAAAGTAATGGTATCCAAACAAACATTGGGACAACTGGGGCTAAACGACCAGCCAGAAACCCAATGGCAAGAGCTATGGCCAAAAACAGCCCAAACTCAACGCCACTAACCTAAAATGTACCTCCTACATTTCTGTCATGCTCCGCGGCTAGCGGGCCGCATGACAGAAATGTAGGAGGTACCCTTCCTATAGATAGCTCGTTCAGTTTTTGTACAAAGTATCTCGGGTCTATCGTGCAATAAAAAAACCCAAGGTTTTAAGACCTCGGGTTTAGATTTTGGTAGATATGTTTTTATTTAAAACTAAGGACAGTTAGATTTTTCTAATAATCTATCGGCATCGCCATTTACAAACACGCCACCTAGAGTGTTGTCTTTAAGGGCGGTCGCTTGTCCACATGAATTGAACGACTTAGGAACTACCGCTAATAAATCTTGAACCGGATTTTTGTACCAAGCCATGTAATCAAGTTCAAATTCAGGAAGATTTGCATCTAGCTTAACTTTAATTGTAGAACTCATAACTTGTTCCAACATCGCCAAACCACGTAATGTTTCGTCTGCATTTTTCACACATATACCTTTGTGAAATAAGAAGCCTTTGCGTTGATGAGCCACTTCCGCACCTTTTGGGCACAGTTGATTTTGATATTGAACTGCCCAACGACCTGCAGATACTAGATCCGAACCCAAGCTCATTGTTTCCTTCAACAAGTTTTGTGAACGTAATTTACCGAATTCAGGTAATTTTTCATTTACGATCGCGATCACATGCTCTGGAGTCGAACCTTCTTTGATATCTAAAGTATTCAAAATTTCAATGCCTTCAAAGCTATATGCCGTATAGAAATTTAAGAAAAAGATCATACCAGCAATGGATTGTCTAATCGCCATGAAATCAGGAGTCGACAACTTACGTTTAGTAATATTTCTAACATCACACTCATACTGCGACGGAGAAACTTGCGTGCACTCGTAAGAATCAGAATCTTTGAAAAGATTTTCTAAATACGTAGAACTGATTTCTATCGTTAGTTGTTTATCTTGGTTTTCGATCAAGAATTTTCTAAAGTCATTCAACGCTATTTGGTAATCTGAAATATACGTTTGAACATCTTTAACTTTAGAGATGTCTTCTTTACCATCAAGTAAGAATCGTGTTGCGGGTGTATCTGGAAGCGCGTTGATTGATTTTTCGTAGTCTTTAACATTGCCATATTTGGTAACTAATGGCTTTACGCGGGCTACGATACCTTTGTTCACCATGAAGCTCTTCAAGAATTGCTTGTAGAACTGTGCTTTAAAGTTGTTTGGATCTTTTTCCAAAGCCATGTCCAAAACTCTATCCGCAGTCATAAACTGAGTCGGCGTAATTAATTGTTCTGCTGATTCAGTTAAGTCCGCTGATGACATCGATGATGTAACATAGACTTGTTTTTTTGATCCCGCATCTAGACCTTTAGACTTACTGTTCTCACACGCTACCTGGGTCACTAGACCTGCCATTAAGATTGTTTTTACGATTAGTGTTTTCATTTGTTTCTCCTTTCTATTTGTTTGTTTTTTATGTCTCGCTTACATAAGTGAATTTACAGAAAGTCGATCGGTACCAACAGATTAAATTTGTAAATAGTTAACAAAGATATTTACTAAAAGGTAAACTTTCGGTAGTATTTACATATGTCCAAGACGTTCACCGTATTCGCATTTAACGATTATAAGAAATATTTCAATGCCTGGGTCGATTTACAGCCTAAACAAGGCTATGGAGAATACCGAAGGGTCGCTCAAGCGCTGAGCTTGTCCACCACCATGGTCAGCCAGGTATTTAAATCAGAAAAGCATCTAAGCTTAGAAATGGCGGCAGATCTGTGTGACTACCTAGGATTGAACGAAGACGAAACAGATTACTTTCTTCTGCTGGTAGAGTTTCAAAAAGCCGGCAGTTTTAAATTGCGAGCGAAGCTAGAACGACAAATTAAAAAATCACAGGAAAAATCGGCGAAACTTGAATCCAAAATTAAAAAAGATATCGAGCTAAGCGAGACCGACAAAGGCATTTACTATTCTAGCTGGCTCTATCAAGCCACACGCCTGCTATCAGATATTGAATCCTACAACGATGCCGAAGAAATTTCTCAGCGTTTGAATGTCCCAAAGAATCAAATCATTAAAGTCATGCAATTTCTAATTGAAACTAATCTGTGTCGTCGTGATAAAGGCAAACTCAAGATGGGTCCTGCGATCACACATTTAGCAGCAGGCTCGCCAATTGTCACTCGCCACCATTTAAATTGGCGCGTTCGGGGTTACCAGCACATGACGATCCCTGAAGAGAAAAACTTCTTCGCAACTGTACCCATGGTGCTATCGGAATCACTGGCGGAAAAAATTCGTCAGGAGCTTCCACAACTAGTTCAGAATATTCTGACCGAGGTTGCACCGTCGCCATCGGAGACGGTACGTTGTATGAATATTGATTTCTTTGAATTCTAGTTATATTTGCGGAACTCGCGCGACTCGAACCAAAGTTTAAGCTCTTCCCAATCCGATGCCGACAAGTTTTTACTTAGTTGGGTTACTAGACTACGGATACTTTCATAGTCATCCGGAGTAAACTTAAACTTGGTAGGGATTACGAAATATCGAGGGTACGTTTTGTAACATGAACGGACTTCGTCTTTGTAGTTTTCATTCTCTACAAATTCATTAAGTACGATTACTTTCTTTGCTCTAGCCAGGCATTTATCCAAGCCTTCATGCTTATCAATCCACTTAATACCCATCACGATTTCGTGAAGTAATAGATACGTCTTAGACGTCGACGACATCACTTCCCAACGACGACGATCAATAAAGATCTTCTCTGGAGTATGCAATGCCACTTGTTCAGTTTGGATTTCTAAAGGAATACCGATCTTTAAGGCATCCAAGGACTTCAAATTAGCCGGAACGATATACCACTTCCGTGCTTTTGCAATATGCAGGAAATCGGCGGCTAAATCTGGAAACTGAGTTTGCAATGTTTTAATGATTGGCAAAATAGTTTCTTGATATTCAAGTATCTCGGTGACATCCACCTGATACTCTTCAATCATTTTACCTTCGATAGCATTTCCTCCACCCACGTCGGCTCCGCCCGCCTCACTGACCGGGCCAGTTGGCGTTTTAGGTGCTTGCGTTTCAGTGACTTGAATCGTTTCCCGATTCCCACCGCAGGCCACCAAGAAAGCAAGTAGTAAAAAAATCCATTTTTTCATTACTTCATCTCCATATGGCGTACATTCACTTCAGCAATTAGGAACACGGTTTCTTTCAAAACTTTTTCCTTTGTATATTCAGAAATAATAATACGCTGATTTTTAATATCGTAAAATCCTCTCAACTTGCTATATACGTCTTCTTTTTTTGTTTTCGTGTTCGTAATCGTAACCGAAACATTTTTAAGCAACATGTTCGGCGTAGTCGATCCGCTCTCGGCCTTATCCGCACGAACGGAAATACATTTACCTATCTTTGAATTGCACGAGTCCAATTCAAATTTGGAAATGGATGATTCCATTTGTGTTTGGCCATAGGATACTGAACCTACGACTGTTACTATTAAAAAAAGAGTTTTTAGGCGTGTGACCACTTATTGTCTCTCTCTTTATTGTTCTTGTTGTAGGTCAATAGTTGCCGACGTTACTGGTAAATTCAGTTCATATGAATTTGCACAATGAGTTTTACCCACTTTTGGATCCAATACGAAATCTTCTGCATTTTTATCTTTGTAAATACCGCCAAGTGTTTTGTCTGCAAGCTTAGAAACACGTCCACATGAATCAAACTCTGCCGGACCTATCGTTTTTAAATCCGTCGTAGGATTTCTAAACCAACTTAGGAAATCAACATTAGTTTCCACATTTTGGCCATGACGATTCATCATCGTAGTTTTCACCGGGCCAGATAAAATCTGCTCAAGCATTTTCAAACTTCGATCAACTTCGTTATCCGCTACTACGCAAATACCATCGTGGAACAAGTAACCCTTTCGCTGACGAGTCACTTGCGGACCTTTAGGGCATAATTCTTTTTGATACTTAATAGCGTATTTCGCAGATTCAGAAAAATCAGAACCAATCGAAATCGTTTCACGCAGTAAGTTCTTCTGTCTTAGTGTAAAAATATTTGAGTTCACATCCATTAAATACTGGTAGCTTTGCTTACCGCTTAACTTACCATCTGGATCTAATGTTGCTAATTTATCAAAACCTTCCATATTATATGAAGTAAAGAACGAGAAATATAGAACCATTCCGCCGACCATTTGACGAAGACCCATCAAATCCGCAGGACCCAGTTTCTTTTGGAATACGTTATTGTAATTACAAATAGCCTTACCAGACGCTTCATCAATCATGTCGCATGAATATTTAGCTTCGATTCCTGTGTTAATCAGAAGGAACAAAGGATCTAAGTTCAGAGTTAATGATTTATCGTAATTCTTGATCAACCATTTTCTAAATCCATTCCAGTTTTGCTGATGCTCGAAAAAGAAGTTCTGCATGTCGGATACAGTTTTAATATCCTCTGTTCCATCCAAGAAATACTTACGAGCCGGTACGTTTGGGATACTATTGATTACGTTTTCAAGTTCTTTTAGTTTGCCCTGCTTTCTAACGAAGGGCTTGATGCGAGTTAAGATACCTTTGTAAACTGTGTACACTTTCAAAAAACCTTCGGTGTAGAACTGCGCCTTTAAGTTATCTGGATTTTTGATCAATGCCATTTGGAATGCTTTTTCAGCAAGAGGAAATGTGTGGAAAGTTAATAACTGTTCGCCAGAATCTGCAAGTTCTGCATCTGTCATTGTCTCGTCGACCTTTACGATCTTCTCGTCAGTGACAGGCTTTTCAATCGTCTTTTCGATTACTTTTTCATTTGGCTGGCAACCCATGGCTAAGATCGCCGAAACCGTTAAAAATACTCTAAATAGTGTTTTCATCACATACCTCTGATTGAACCTATATTAACCAGATAAGTGATAGAGAAATAGACATATTTTGTAAACAGTAAACACAACAATTTACATTTTAGTAAACACTTGCAGACCAAGATACTGTACTAACTACTCGACTATCCAGACTTTAGACAGATCTTTTAAGTCGGATTAGGGCTTACGATTACTTTGGGCTGTTGGCTTCCCAGTATTGTAGACCGATGTTTAACTGCTCCATCGTTTTGTTGTAGATGTCAGTTTGGATTTGCTGATTCTTAGCGTTTTTCTCTGGAGAGTTAGACACCTTGAAGTTTTGCAATTCCATTTTGAAATCTTGCTTAGCCGAAAGCTCGATTTTCTTTAGCAAAGGTAACATCATTTTTGGATCTAGTTTTTCTTCAATAGCACTATCCATTGGAGGCAAGAAGCCAGAAACTTTGTACCCTACTTTGTCAGCGAAAGGCAAACGAGCGATAAAATCTAGTTGCTGAGTGTACGCTACAGCTTGGTGAATTTTACCAACAGTCGAAAGTGGCTGAGAAAGTAAGCTTTCTTTTAATAGAACGTCTCTGATGAATTGAGCACGGAACATTAGAATTTCGTATGCAGTATCTTCATAACGTGAGTGATTTTCGATGTGCATTTCGATCAATGCATTTACTTTTTCATCAGATAAGAAGCCACAAACAGTTTGCATCGCTAAAGTGCGACCCAACTTGATTTTGTTAATACGATTAACTTCCGCGTCTGTGTACGCGATCTCATTGCCTTCTTTATCCATAAGTTTAGTTGGATTCACTTCACGGATTTCTTTTTGCCATAAGTAAACTAGCTCAGCTAAATCACTTACAGAAATAGCTTCAGCTAATTTCTTTCCAAAAGGCATTAGTTGAGATGGGATTGGGCTTAATTTTTCGTAGTTAGCTTCATCCATCAATTCTTTAACAGGAAGGAAAACACGTTGGTCATTGATACCAACAACCGTTGAATCCATGCCGCCAACCATTTGGTCCATTTTGTTGTTTGTTGTATCCATACCCGAAGTCATGTGATCCATTTTTTTGTTCAAATCGTCCATTTTATTTGGAACGTCGATCAAGTTATGAACTTTATCACACGCTGCTAATGATACTAATGCGATTACCAATACTAATAATTTCATTTTCAATTCTCCTAGAAATAAAGATTACTTTAATAATTCTTCTTTTAATTTTTTCAAACCATCGTCCGCTGGGATACCTAACCACATAGAGAAGATCTTCTTTGTTAGCTCTTTACCAACTACTGAATTAACAACACCTTTAGTATCTTCGAAATAAAGAGTCTCAGTGCCATCAGAGTTTTTGTTAGTTACGAACGTCATAGTTTTGCCGTTTTTAGCTTCGCCGCCAGCAACCATGAATGAAAACAATTTTGTAACTTCATCTGAGTTGATATCGATATTGTTAGCAATTAAAGCATCACGGAAAGAAACTTGAACTTTATCAGCCTCAACATCACGTAAGAATGTCAATTGAACAACCGCTGTTTTAGCAGACGCTACGGAAGATAATAATTCAGCATCTTTTTTAACCACTACGTTAGCTTCAGAGACAAACACTTCAGCCGTGTATACTTTTACGTTAGCTACTAGAACTTTTTTAGTTCTTAAGCCTGCGCCAACTTGAGTTAAGTTAACATTGTATTGATCTACTTTTACAGATGCTGCTTTTGATAATTTAACACCTGAGTTTTCTTTACCAGAAAGCTCTTTAGTTAATAAATCTGCAAAAGAAACAGATGCTGCTAAAGTAAGAGTCATAGCAAATTTAACGATTGTATTTAAAGACATAGGTCCTCCGTCTATTCGTTTTAATTATGTTGATGAACAGTACCTATGTGAGAAGAAATCGTTTGTCACCCATTTAATAGAGTATTTACCCAGGCGCTTAAAACCGTCCATTTTTTTCATTTTGTCAAAAGCCGTAAACTACTTAAATGTCGAGGCTATCAGGAAACCATCGGGAATAATTTTCCTTAACATTTTTACCTTTTCAACTTTACTTTTGTACAAATTTCGCTATTCAATACTAGGCACAACATGAAAGCATCAGGCACCAAATATCCAACAGAAATCCAAAAGGACTCACTGGCGTTAGCGAAATGGTACGAGGCTAATCAGCGCAAATTGCCATGGCGTGAATCCAAAAATCCATACTTTATCTGGATCTCTGAAGTCATGCTTCAACAAACGACGGTTGCGGCCGTTATGCCTTACTTCGATCGATTCATTAATCGCTTCCCAACGTTAGAATCGTTAGCCGATGCCCCAATTGAAGATGTGTTAGAAATGTGGAGTGGTCTTGGTTACTATAGCCGCGCCCGCAATCTACATAAGTCTGCTAAAGCCCTTCGCCACGGACCATTTCCAACAACTTATCAAAAATTAATCGAGTTTCCTGGTCTTGGACCTTACACGGCTCGAGCGGTAACCAGTATCGCGTTTGGCGATCGCGCCGGCGTAGTGGACGGTAACGTTATTCGTGTACTGAGCCGTCGATGGGGTCTAGCGCTGGAATTTTGGAAAACTAAAGAAAAAGACAAACTTCAAGTAATCGCTGACGACCTAGTTCAACATGCCGATCCGAGCATGGTGAACCAAGGACTAATGGAACTAGGAGCTACTGTCTGCTCTAAAGAAAAACCGATTTGTAGTCTATGTCCCTGGCGCGGCCGTTGCGTAGCTTTAAAGACAGACCAAATTGCATTTCTACCGCTTAAAAAACCGAAAAAAGAAAAATCACTCTGGCTGTACAATCCCGACATTGTTCAGAATAAAACGCAGATCCTATTCACTAAAAATTTGGCTATCCCGGTCCTAAGCCGAATGTGGATGATTCCGGGCGATATCCAAAAAATTACTAAAAAACCGACGAAGTATGACTTCACTCATTCTGTGACAGATCACATAATTTACGTCGTTTCAAAAAAGCCGCGTCTAGACAAAAAATCAGCAGAGACCGAAATGCTGAAGTGGATCGCTTTAAATGAAGTTGGCAAGTTTTCTCAAAGCTCGCTTACCAAAAAGCTTTTAAAAAAGTGGGATCTCTAGATTGAGGTCCATGCCGATTACGATTTGATGATTTAGTCGCTAGATTTGTTATCATTAATTCTATGTCCATACATTTTCCGAAGTTAATTTTGAGTGCCGCAACTTTAGTGTTGTTAGCAAATTGCAGCACCAGAAAACCCAAGCCTACCGTATCTTCTACGACTATAACTATTTCTACAGGAAAAGATTCTGGCATATCGGATATTGAATGTTTTAATCCTCAATTTTCTTATCGAGGCGATCAAATATTATATATTTGCCAAGAGAAAAGATTCAACTCGCAACCTCAATTATTTATTGAAGATTTGAATACGGGAATTCGTAAACAGGTTACGTTTCAAGACGGCAATTTAAAACAGCCGCATTTCCTGCGTCCCGATTTTTTAATCTATCTTTCAAGTACAGATAAGCGTAAAGAACACCTTCCACTGCTTACTGAAGTTACTAAACCCATCGATGAGCTTGAAGTTTACTCTTTCGATTTACGTAATGATGAAATCGAACGTATTACTGAAAACGATTTCGAAGAACTGGCCATTGCCCCTCTTAAGCACATTGATCCAAAAATGGCCTTTGTTCGTTTAGAATCTGGCACGTACAAAGTCATCTTAAAAAATTTGACTAACAAAAGCGAAAAACTGATTTATAAAACACCTAATAAAGTGACAGAAATCAGTGTAACAGACGCGAATCAAGTACTGATAGCGGAAGATACCGGTTACAAAAAATGGGTGCGACTGATTGAAAACGATCAAAAGCAAACATTGTGGCCCGAATTGAAAAAAGAAACTCAATCCTTTTCTGTAGATCCCAAAACGGGTGATCTGGAATTTCTTGAAGCATCGAAACTCAAAACTCTTTCATTGAAAAACGTGTGTGAAAGTGAAGTTTTTTCATTTCCTGGCCTCGTCATGGAACTACAACGTTCCCCTGTGGTAGAGAATTTATACGTTTATACGACTTTGGTTCAGGGCTTACGTCGTATAGAACGCAAAGTTATCCCTAGAAATCCCACCCAGTCTTGCAAAAAAATTGTAAGACGGAGATAATTGTTTTATGTATCACAAAATGAAAATAATAGCTTTGATTTACTTGGTTACGCTTACATCTTGGTCAGCTCCGTTTCCAGTCAGTGGAACATCATTAATGACAGATCCCGAGGAAGGCCGTTTTCTAGAGCCACATGGTTTTAGATTAAAAACGACAAATCTAAAATGGACACCGGTTCCTGATGAAAAAACTTCGATTTTTCAGACATTCCGTTTTGCGCCAGTGAATAACCAAACGGCTCAATTGACAGTTCGTAAAGACGAACTTGGCCAGCAAAAAAATTTAGAAGTGTACGCTAAAAAATGGATGCGCGAATACCCTCAGTATGGCTTTGAAATACTAACTACAAAGAATATGCAATTAGGCGGTGGCGACGCTTTGTTAATAGATCTTGTTCATCGCGCTAAAAGCCAGCAAATACGCCAGCTCGTTCTACATAAGAATAAAAAGGTAGTTATCCTAACTTGCCTTGATGAAATCTCTAAATTCCGTTCGACAGTCTCTGAATGTAATCAGATGATGACATCTTTTTCCTGGAAATAATTTCTAAAAGGCTAATTAATCACTGATTTTTTAGCCTAATTCGATTAAAAATTTACCGAACCCTTTATTGGTTTATCGGTGGTTTTTATGCTTAAATTGATTTTAATAGTCTGCTCTGTGAACTTGATGGCCTCTGTTAAGAAGCCTGAAGTATTTACCGAACCCATCAAAGCCAAAGACGTTCAAAAAAAATTAGTTTTTCCTGGGACCGTTCGTAGCCAAAAACAATCTCTGATTCTTGCAGAAAACTCTGGTGTTGTAACTCGCTTGAAAAAACAGCTGGGATATTCCGTCGGAAAAAATGAAGTGATCGGTTACATTGAAAACCCAGATCCAGTTTACCAATATAAACCATTACCCATTCGCTCGCCAATTGCGGGTCGAATTACAGACATGCGTTTCTTTGAAGGTTCTCAGGTTGAAAAAGGCACCCACATTGTCACAGTCACTGATCCAAAGTCTCTTGTGGTGGAGGTGCAAGTTCCCGCAAAAGATATCGCTTCTTTAAAAATCGGCGGTCCCGCTGAATTCTATGCCGGCTCAAAATACACGGTAAAACTATTAGGACTATCTCCCACACCGGACGCCAGTTCGTTAACGTCAATGGCTCTGTTTTCGTTTGTAGATCCAAAGCAAAACGTAACAGCTGGTCTGCAAGGTTCAGTTGAATATGTTTCTTCAGTTAGAAGAATGATTCTGGTAACCGAATCTAATCTGATCCGTAAAGGTCAAAAAGTATTCTTGCGCAAATATCAAGATGGTAAAGTCGCGTTTATTGAAGTTACAACTGGCGAGCGCATTGAAGATCAAATTGAAATCTTGAGCGGCCTAAAAGAAGGCGATGAGTTTATTTCCAAAACTGCAAAACACATCAAAGACGGCGACGAAGTTACGAAAGCGGAAACTACGAACTAATGAAGTTTTTGTTTCAAAATCCGCTTCGGGTTTATTTAATTTTATTTATTCTATTTTGCGTGGGCTTATATTCCGGCTCACAATTGCCTATTTCACTATTTCCTAACTCTTCCAAAGTAACTGTTCGGGTTACCATTCCGCTCTACTCGATGTCTCCTCGAGATTTTTATCAAGACTATGGTTATCGATTAGAATCCCAATTGCGAGCACTGGAATTGAAGATTAATACCCTGTCCGCAGAATACTCTTACGGTGATGTGTCGTACAAAATCGATTTCGACTGGTCGGTGGGGGGCGAACAAGCTCTCAGCAAGGTCCGTGAAGTGATGGCCGGAACCAGCGCCGGCTTTCCACAAACGATGCGCGAAAACTACTATGTGGATAAATGGTCTGAAAATAACACGTTCGTGGCGCTAGCATTCTACAGTGATAAAAAGTCCCCCGACGAAATCTATAATTTGATTCAGCCAACCCTAGAACCTGAAATACTTTCTGTTAAAGAGGTTCAAAGTGCGGAACTTTACAATCCTCAAAAAAAAGAAATCGTCTTAGAATTTCTACCAGAAAAACTTTCGTCGTTTGGGTTACATCCCTCTGACCTAGAGGGCGTTCTAAAAAATGCAATGCGGGAATTTAATGGTGGTCGTATTGAATATCAAAATCGGCGCACTCAAATTTATTTTGATCCTTGGATAAAAACTAAAACTGATTTAGAAAATTTTTCGTTCTACATTGATCAAAAAAGAATCGTCTATTTGAAAGACATTGCGGATATCCGCATGGGCAGTAATGAAACGTCTCGCAATATCTTTAGAACATCGGGCTCTTCCGCGTTAATCTTGTGGGCAGACCCTAAACCGGGCGCCAATGTAAAGGAAATGTCCGAACAAATAATTACGATTGTAAATAGAAATCAAAAGCTTTGGCCCGAAGACATTCAATTCAAGTTTCTAGTTAACCCTGCAGAATTTATCAATTCCAGCGTAAATCACGTGGCCTTTGAAGTAATTTTAGCTGCGTTTCTTGCCGTAGTAATCTTGTTCCTATTCATAGGTTCATTAAAAAACGTAATTACCGCCGCTGTCGAGATTCCGCTGAGTATTATTCTTGCACTCATCCTAATGAAGATCTTCGACATGAATCTAAATTTGATCTCGTTAGGTGGATTAGCCTTATCTGCTGGAATGAATGTCGATGCGTCGGTCGTAGTTATCGAGAATATCTTTCGACATTTAAAATTATATCCTAATCGCAGCAAACTAGATGTAATTGTCGGCGCCGTTTCTGAAGTGTACCAACCCATCCTGGTAGCCACGCTAGCATCGCTGATTGTTTTCTTTCCGATTATTTTCACCACAGGTCTAACCAATTCGTTGCTAGGCGATTTAGCTAAAACTGTCATCTTTTCCCATGGGTTATCGGCTATCGTTGCGTTGGTTTTGGTTCCGACAGTAAGACTTCATTTTTCCGCGTGGTTTGATAGCGAAGGCCATTCACCAATCGAACCGGCTCTTATTAAATTGGAAAATTTCTACGAACGCACGTTAAGTATTTTGATTCGTAATAAAAAATTGGTTATTTCGATTTCAGTCGCCGTTTCTGTAGTATTCGTCTTTTTCCTAACCGTTCTTCTACCTCGACTGCCGAAAGAGCTAATTGGTAAACCAGAAACAGATTGGTTGATTGTTATTACCAACTCAAAAAATTGGAAGACTCTGGAAGATTTCGATGAGGGCACATCGGCTATTGACACCCACCTTCGCGAAAAGTACGCAGATAAAATTGATTACACATTCTCCCAAATGGGCGCCGGCTGGGGCAACGTGATGGTTCGACTAAAAAACAAATCAGATTTAGAGTTCCTAAAGAAAGAAGTCGAAAAAGAATACCCAGACACGCCAAATCTAAAAATCATGATGGAACCTTGGAATCCATCGGAATTGGTTGTTCCTAATCCTGCGCCGTTTGTTGTACATATTACGGGTTCAGACACTAGAAAACGGGCTGAAGTTGCCGAGCTATTCTTACAAGAATTAGAAGATCAAGATATTTTCCCTCGCACGCGTATCTTCCCTGACATAACAAAAAACTACGCCTTAAATATCCGCACCTACCGTCCCCAGTATGAACCAAGCGCGATTTCATCATTTACATTTCTTTCAGGACAACCCCGATATCTAATGTACGTAAAAGATCCCGTAACTGATAAGTCGGTTAATATTAGCATTCAGTTTCCCAAAAAATACACGCAAAGCTTAGAGTCTTTGAAATCGATGCCCTACTACCAAAACCAACATGTGGTCCCATTATCCGCAGTTGGTAACTTTGAATTCGTAGATGAGCCGAAGGGTTTCTACCGTTTAGATGGCAAGGATATAGTCTCTATAAGTGGCCGCACGGAAGATACCAAAGAGAAAGAAAAGGCAAAAGAGAAAGCCAAAGCTTTTGTTAAAAATTTTATCGATCGCCACAATAAAGATCTTGTGAATACAAAAATTGAAATACAAGATTCTGAAAAAGAAATCACTGATTCTATTGACCAACTGTTAACAGCCGTTCTGATTTCAATTGTGATGATTTTCATTCTAATGGTTCTGCTTTTCGGCAGCTGGATCGATGCTTTCTTAATTCTTCTTGCAATCCCGTTCGGTATTATGGGAACGATCTTGGCACTCACTGTTTTTGGAAGTGTACTTTCGTTGAATTCGGCGTTGGGAGTAATTCTATTAAACGGTATCTCGGTTGCGAACTCAATTATCTTGGTCGACTTTATCAAACAACTAAAAAACGAGGGTATTTCCGCAAAAGAATCCGCTATCAAAGCCGCTCGTATTCGTTTGCGTCCTATTTTGATGACATCATTGACGACAGTTATTGGTATGATGCCTATCGCATTTGGCTTTGGCTCTGGAGGCAAGATTCTACAGCCGCTTGGGATCAGTGTCTCGGGTGGGTTGTGGGTGTCTATGTTATTTACTCTTTATTTTGTACCAACTCTTCAATGTTTTTATTATGAGTGGAAAGAGAAAAAAATATGAAAACCATCTCCCTTCTTATAATAGTGTCACTTGTTTCTATTGCGGCAAAAAAGGAAATAGGAACTTTACCTAAAGACCAGTGGAAGTCGAGATTAGATTCACTTTTGCCGAAAGACCCTGAGTTTTCCTATTCAGATCAAAAGCTCGAAATCGCATCTGAACAAACTCAGCAAGCTAAATTGTATTTGATTCCTAAAATAGACTTGTTTCACACGTCATTCTTAAATAAAGACAATACTACGTTCAAAAATCATCAGTATGGTATATCGGCCCAAGTTAATCTATTCCAGTTTGGTCGCAGTCATTATAATTATCTAAGCCGTAGCTCTGCATACGATGTCGAAAAGCTCGAGCATCATCAAAAAAAGATCGAAATCGAAAATCGCTTTCTAACCAGTCTATTTAAAAACACTCTCCTCCAGCGTAAGCTTTCTTTATATACTGAAATTGAAAATCTAAAACGCAAGGCACTTAAAGTTGCGCAACAGCGGTATGATCGCGGTAACTTACCACGTCAGCAGGTTGAAAAAGTAGATATCGATTTAACGAATTTAAGCTCGCAGCGTATTTCTACGGAGCGTGAACTTGCCGATAGTGAAGTCGAAATTTTGAAATATCAATTAAGCGATTTTAAACGCGAATGGCCGTTTGCGAGCGCGATCAATAAAGTCAAAAAGGTAAAACAACCTGGCGAATTTGTGGACATCAAGATTTTGGATTTAAAATCTCTATCGTATGAAAACCAACTTGAATCCACTCGGCGCTCCTACCTGCCTTCGATTGATTTATCCGGTCGTGCTTACCAAACAAAACAAGACGATATTCAATCACACGAATGGGATGTATCCCTGACGGTCTCTTGGCCACTGTGGGATAATTACAATCGCAGTTTAGACAACCTTAACGCCTATAGAGAGTTTCTATACTGGCAAACTGAAAAAACTCGGCTAGTGCGTGATTGGGAAACGCGTGTTCAGACTAAAGAAGACCAACTGACTAAACTTACCACCCAGCTTAATCAGAGCGCTTCGAATTTAAAAAAATTAAATACATTGTACGCAGATACAGAGGCCCTGTTTTCGCAAGGCCGTATTACTGTAAACGAACTATTTCAAGATCAACAATTGCTATTTGAAACTCAGATTAACTATGAAAATGAACTCTACACATTTCACCAGTTTATCCTGGATTACTGCACGTTCCATTCGGAGCGTGTCTGGGAATGTTTTAACTAGTTAGGTTTTTGAGCACTAATAAGCTCTGGCAAGAAACCGCCAGACTTTGGCAAAAGCACCAGCTCGCCTGCGTTTTCGGTCATCTTTTCAAATTCCAACGTCGAAAACAGTGCTTCGGCGACATCTTTATCTTTTGAAATATCTTGCAGTGCCTGACCTAAAATTCTGGGTCTAATTGCCGAAGCTTTAGCAAATTCCACCGAAGCCGTTCTCTGTGCCGAATTCGTAATAATGTTAACCTGATTCTCGCCATCTTGTTTGATTGAACTCGTTACCTGACGCAAACGATTTACGACTTTGCTTTCAATTTCGCGAATCATATTAGAGTCACGGAAGTGAACTTTACGAATGTACACAGACCCAAGTTTGTAGCCCCATTCTTGCGATTTTTGAGTTACCTCTTCGCGCAAGTTTTGGCTTAATTCGTGGCGATCAGAAAGTAGCTTAACCAACGGTAAATTACTTAGTGTCCTAACCGCCGCATTGCTTACGTTAGCTGAAAGTGAACCCTTTGGATCTGTATTTTTGAATAGGTAGGACATCGGGTTGCTTACGAACATTTCATACCAGATACCAACACCCATTGGTGCGCCCTCTTCCGAGTTAACTGGCTGACTACGTAAATACACTTGGTCCATTCGCAAATCTAATGTGTAAACCTTGCCCAATAAGTTGATGACCAGAGCCTTCCACGTTAAACGCGGCCATAGGAAATGTAATCCCGGCTCGTCGATTATTGCTACCACCTTACCGAACAATGTAAATACTTGGCAGGTTGATTCGTAGACCGTTGTATAAAATAGAAAAAATCGCAAAACTTTTAAAGTTACGATTTCAAACATTAGTGCGGCGATAAATCCAATTAAAACTTCCACGTATTACTCCGTCGGATAAATAATTTTGTCGGCTTTCTTGATCACATTTAGACGCGCATTGCGCACAAAGTTTCTCAGGACGTCTGGGCCACTCTGTTTTAGTTCTTTAAGCTGAGTCGATAATGCTAATAATGGTTCTACTTCTGCTTGCGCCTTCAGCGTTTCAATTTCGACGGCACGTCGAGAAAGTACTATCGTTTGATCCGCACTAGCTTTTGCTAAACTAATTTCTGATGACACGTTATTATGAGCCGTATTGATCGCAGCTAGTGCCGACTCAACCTCATGAGGAGGCTCGATTCCAGTAATTAACGATGCATCTAAAATGATTCCGTAGCGTGCGTTTGAGCCCACGCACTCGCGCACCATAATGTCATTTAGGTCTTTTAGGTTTTTACGTAAGTCGTTAATTGAAACCGCTTCCGCTATGTTAACGTCTCCAGTCACTTGGACTTGCTTGTGCTCAGATCCAAAATTAGCAATACGTTCCCGTAGTACGGAAATAAAATAACCCATCACATGAGTAATTGGATTTTTGATCCCAAATACATAGGCATATAAATTTTGTTCTGAAATGCGGTAGCGAATTTGACCGGTTAAACCAATATTCAACTGATCCATTGTTACAGCTTCGAGCAATGTTCCATTATTATTTGCCGACAGACTTTCTGGATCGTAGGCCATGTTCATGGTTTCGGTAGCGATAGAAACTTTGATGATTTTTTCCCAAGGAAATTTAAAATGCAGACCAGGGCCGATAGATTCAAGAATAGGAAAATTGTATCTTTGTTTTTCTTCTTCCGTCAAAGCCTCGGCCACTGGAGTAGTGCCAGTCATTTGCCCTGGTAAGCGTTGCGCTCGCCCAAAAATAGTCTTAACACCCCTCTCATTTTGATCGATGGTGTAAAAACCCGAAACAATACAGCGAAGGACGAAATAAATGAGTACACCTAGAATAAATGACATAATAGCCACCCCAATTCGTTGTTTGCGTTAAAACAATGAATTTAGCCTAAACTGAGATTTAATAGATATCAAACCAGTTTTAAAAACTTTTTGCATCGTCGAGGCAGGCGTTATCAAACATAACAGCATTTTGACTGCTCTGAAAATTTGAAATGAAGTTAGCTAAATCAGAAGCGCCTTCATTTAAATAATACATAACACAATTAGGATTGCTACAATGAGCCCCATGTGCAGAATCATGATGTGCTGTGGTCGTTGGAATTCCGTTATTCACAAATCCAATTGCATGAGCTAACTCGTGAACGATTGTGGACTGCTCCACAAACCTTGGTACAGGTCCAGAGGGAACTACGCCCGAAGCCTGTACGACCTGTTTAAATATTATGATTACATTTGTTCCCGTGACTGAATAGCCAATCACCGCGGTATTTGCAGAACCATCAGATTTAGCGGCGTAACCTTTTACAAAAGCGATAAATATTTTTCCTGAAGTTCCGCTTGAATCACCATTTCTATATTGATTCGCTAAATTAATTGCGTCTGTCGTAGACCAGACAGAACGATTCTGTGTAGGAATAGATCTCATTTCAGCCAGTGTTTTTGGCACAGTAAAGGAAACGTTTCTGCCGGTAAATACTGCCTGCAAGTTTTGCAGAGTAACGTCCCAATAATTTAAACCAGCCCCACTCGTACCAACATATGGTTCAGCGCCAGATTCATAAACAACATCAATCGTTAGGTTCGTCATCTGCTTGAAATAAAATGTCGGTGAATAAACAGACACTCCGCCATCTGCGGAGCCAGAACTTGAGTCACATGAATTAAGACAAAAGACACTCGCACAAACTAATAAGCTGACTAAAAAATATCTCATTTAATTAATTTAACAGACCTAAATATTCTTTGGTACCAATTTGATCTAAAACACCTGGAAGCTTGCCTTCAACACGGTCCTTTTTACGATATAGTGCTCGGGCTTTCATAACAACCGCGCAACCGAGTTCGCCGCTACCGTCAGAGTCTTTAACATCCGTATCACATGGAATTTCCATCCCCGGTTCATCTTCTCGTGACATAGGAAAACTTGATAAGGAAAGCGTCATCCAGTCGACATCGAATGCGCGTCCATCGTCCTGTTGATACAACGAGCGAGTCAAAAGTGCATAAAAATTATCCTTCACTAAAGACGACATATACGTTGTAGGCAATATGATCGCAACACGTTTTTTGGTCGCGATAATATCTTTAATTGTCGCGACGACAGCTGCCTGATTTTCAATCATAGAAATAACTTCCGTAGAGGGAATCAAGTCTTTATGCGAAAGTGTACTATCGATGATAATATGCTGAAATTTGTTTTCTGCTTCTAACGAATCAAAGAAACCTTTCCACGCGAGGTAATGATTTTTTCTCTCCGGCAGAACTCCCAAAAATACTAGATTCTGTCCCAACACTTCAAGGCGTAGTCGCTTGTACACACTCGCGCCATATTCCTCTGGATTTGTAAAATGACTCCATTTTATCTTGGGAATTGGTTGTGGTTTTAGGCCAAATTTAAATGCGAAATAGACGCCACCAATCACTACCGCAGCAGCACCCAAGATATAAGCGAATGTTGATTTTTTCATTTCTTACGAATTACTGTATAAACCCTAGAATGCCAATTAAATTAACCTGGTAGCCGACACTGGTTTACTATTCCCTTTACGTATCTGTTTTAATTGTGTTAGATGCTAATTAAAGGACCGGATTCTAACTTAACAGAACAGGTACCCACGAAAATGAAAAACTCGCTTAGCAAAACACAAGTTTGTCTTGTGGGAAACGGCCGTTTGGCAACCCAACTAGAAAAGGTATTAACAGAAATATCTGTTCCATTTTCTCATATTTATCGCTCTAAAGACTCAACTGACTCTATAAAAGAACACATATCTAAATCGACTCATATTTGGCTCGCTATTAGCGATAGTGCGATTGAAAGTTTTTATCAAACGTACGCAAATAATAATTCGCACGCACTTTGGGTCCATTTTTCTGGTGCACATAACTCACCAAAAATATTTTCTGTACACCCATTGATGACGTTCTCTAAAAATCCAATGTCATTAACTGAGTTCAAAAAAGTTCACATGGTTCTATCAAGTCCCACAAGTGCAGAGCTAAAAACCGACTTTTTGACACTTATGCCAGGCTTCACAAATCCGCATAGTATTTTGAACGCACAACACAAAGCTCTGTATCATGCCTTATGCGTAGTGGCAGGCAATTTCCCAATGATTCTATGGACCGAGGTTTTAAATCAATTTCAATCCTTGTCCCTACCAAAAGAGGCTCTTTTTACTTATCTAGATCGCGTGAATCACAATTTCAAAAACGAAGGCGCCAACGCACTATCTGGGCCGATTGTTCGTAACGATACTAAAACGATTAAAGATAATTTAGTGGCACTTGATAGTAGTCCTTTAAAACCTATTTATGAGTCCTTCTTAAAAGCGAAAGGTGTTAAATTATGAAACTGAATTCACTTACTTTTTTAGATAAAAAGAAAAACAACGAGAAAATTTCAATGGTCACGTGTTATGATTACTCGTTCGCTCAAATCATTAATGAAACGGACATCGATTGCATTTTAGTTGGTGATTCAGGATCAATGCTCATGCATGGGCTACCCAATACGGTTCATGCCGATACATCGATGATGGCCACCCATATCGCAGCCGTCAGTCGTGGGGCACCTAAAAAGTTTATTATCGGCGATCTGCCTTTCTTATCATACCGCAAATCGTTAACGACTAACATGACTAACGTAGAAGCCTTGATGAAAGCAGGATCTGAAGCCCTTAAACTTGAAGGCGCAGTTGGAAATCTAAAACTTATTTCCCATCTCGTTCACTCTGGGGTTCCGATCATGGGTCATCTTGGACTAACCCCGCAATCCGTTCACACATTAGGGGGACACAAAGTCCAAGGGCGTGAAAAAGAAGCGCAAACACAAATTCTGGAACACGCTCAACGCCTTGAAGATGCGGGTTGTTTTTCTTTAGTTCTAGAGTGCGTTCCTTCGGCGCTTGCAAAAAAAATTACTGAGTCTCTGAGCATTCCGGTAATTGGAATTGGGGCGGGACCAGATGTCGACGGGCAAGTTTTGGTTTTACAGGACTTACTAGGATTCAATGATGGTTTCAAACCTAAGTTTTTGAAAAAATATTTTAATGCAAATCAAGTCTTCAAAAATGTATTCAATGACTACCATAAAGAAGTCGTAACTCAGACGTTTCCAACGCCAAAGGAAAGCTACGAATGAGCCAACCTATTATTTTGAAAACAACTAAGGAACTTGTTCAATGGCGCAAATCGGTTCAGAATCGACCGGTGGGTTTTGTTCCCACTATGGGCGCCCTTCATGAAGGCCATGCTAGCTTATTGAAAAAGAGCCGCGCTGAAAATGATATTTCTGTTCTAAGTATCTTCGTCAATCCGACTCAGTTTAACCAAGCTCAAGACCTAGAGAAATATCCTAGAACTTGGACGGCTGATGTTAGTGTGGCTCAAGTCACGGGAACTGATATTATCTTTTCTCCAACATTTGAAGAAATTTATCCCGACAACTACAATTTTTCAGTTCATGAAAATGATTTTAGCCACTTGCTGTGTGGCGCTTCACGTCCAGGGCATTTTCAAGGTGTTTTAACTATCGTATTGAAGCTTTTTAATCTGGTCCAACCGACTCGCGTCTATATGGGTGAGAAAGACCATCAACAGCTACAATTAATGAAGAAAATGGTAGATGCGCTATTTCTAAATACCGAGGTCATTGGCTGCCCTACTGTTAGAAATAGCGAAGGACTGGCTCTAAGCTCCCGCAACGCACGATTGACAGACGAAGAACGTGAAAATTCGTCTTTGATTTATAAAACGATATCTACGGCAAAGACCGCACAGGATGCGCGAGCGGCGTTAGAAAAAGCCGGCTTTAAAATAGATTACTTAGTAGATGTTGAAAACCGTCGCTATGTAGCCGCCTACGTAGGTGAAGTGAGGTTGATAGACAATGTCCAGCTCTAGCAAAATACTATTTATATTTACTGGATCGATTGCGGCTTACAAGGCCGTTGCGCTAGTTTCACGCCTTGTACAGAGGGGTTATGACGTTGAATGCGTACTAACACAATCGGCTTCGAAATTTATTGGTCGTGCTACCATTGAAGGCTTAACTGGCAAAGCGGTTCATACTGATTTGTTTGATTCCGACAACATTATGTCGCACATTCATTTGATCCGCGATGCAAGTGCTGTCGTCGTTGCGCCAGCAACGGCTAATTTCATAAATAAAATCGCTAATGGATTTGCGGATGATTTAGCTAGTACGTTGTTCCTAGCTCATGATTTTAAAAAGCCATTCATCGTGGCTCCCGCGATGAATACAAAAATGTATGAACATCCTCAAACTCAAGCATCTATCAAACGCCTGAAAGAAACCGGCGTTACTATTTTAGAAGCGGGATCAGGCATCCTTGCCTGCGGCGAAGTCGGCTACGGTAAACTGCTAGAACCAGAAATCATGATCGTAGAGATAGAAAAAATTCTAAAGCAGACTCCGCCAACACCAACTGTTCCGGCAAAAAAGCCGAATCTTCCACGCATTCTAATTACAGGTGGCGGCACGGTTGAAAAAATTGATGATGTTCGATCCCTTACAAATTCCAGCAGTGGTGAAACGGCCATTTCCCTAGCTAGATACTTTTATGACCTGGGCCTACCTACCTCATTGATCATCAATAATCAAAAGGACCTACCACTGCCAAACAACATGGATATAACATCATTTAGCTCTTTTGCAGATCTAAATTCTGCATTGAAAGACAAGCTAGGTAAGGAAAATTTTGATTTTGTGATTCACGCCGCAGCCGTAAGCGACTTTAGCTTAGCTAAAATCGAAGGCATTGGGTTTAAGAAATCCCCGCGAAAAATTTCATCGGCAAAAAGTATTAAGCTGGTTCTTAAGCCAAACTTTAAAATCATCTCTAAAATTGCCCAGTACAGTAAAAACAAAAAGGTCAAAGTGATCGGTTTCAAACTGACGTCCCATGCTGACCAAAAAATAGTTAAACAAGCTGTAGACAAAGTGTTCGCTCATAAAGGTGTCCACTACGTGGTTCAAAATGATGTTACAAAAATAGATCGTCAGAAAGGTATTCATCATTTTTCATTATTTGAAAAGAATGTCTCTGTACCTCTCGAAATTGAATCTCGGGAACACTTACTAGCGCTATTAGCACAGACCGTAATAAAGGAACTCAAATGATTTTAGCACTCGATGTTGGTAACACTCAAATTTATGCCGGCCTATTCACACCAGACCACAAGATGGTTACTTCATTTCGTAAAAACTCGAAAACAAGTTCATCATCGGATGAAGTGGGTATTTTCTTAAGAACAGCTATTCGCGAAAATGGTTTTAATCCCGAGCATGTTCAGCAAATTGCAATTTGCACGGTTGTTCCAGACGTCTTGTATTCCATCCGTGGAGCCTGTAAAAAGTATTTCAATTTGGCTCCATTCGTTTTACAGGCCGGAGTAAAAACGGGACTGAAAATTAAGTACCGCAACCCATTGGAAGTCGGTGCTGACCGCATCGCAAACTCAATCGCGTCGAGCCAGCTCTATAATGATAAAAATCTAATTATTATAGATTTAGGTACGGCGACTACATTCTGTGCTGTATCTAAAGAAAAAGAATATTTAGGTGGAACAATCATCGCCGGTTTAAAAATCAGCATGGAGGCCTTAGAAAGCCGAACCGCTAAATTACCCGCGGTTGAAATCGAAGAAAAGTACGAGGCCTTAGGTCGTTCAACAGTAGAAAGTATCCAATCAGGTTTATACTACGGGCACTTAGGCCAAATTAAAGAAATCAGCCAGCGTTTAGAAGCAGAATGTTTCCCAAACGATCCGCCCGTAATTATCGGCACTGGGGGTTTCTCGCATCTATTTGAAAAAGAAAAAGTGTTTAATCGCATTATCCCTGATTTAGTTCTAAAGGGATTGCTGGCTTCACTATCTATGAACACGAAGGAATAAGAGGTCTATTATGAATATCGAATTAATGAGATGTAAAATTCATCGCGCAACAGTTACAGAGGCGGATTTAAACTATGAAGGATCTATATCACTTGACCCCGCACTTATTAAAGCGGCGGGACTATTTCTTCATGAAAAAGTGGACATATTAAATTGTAATAATGGTGCTCGATTCACTACGTATGTAATCGAAGGCAAAAAAGGCCAGGTCTGTTTGAATGGAGCTGCTGCTCGACTCGTACAAAAAGGTGATCTAGTTATTATCGTTGCTTACGGCAGCATGCCGATCGAAAAAGCAAAAGGGTTCAAGCCCGAAGTCGTCTTTGTCGATGCTAAAAATCGCCCTCGCGAGAAAAGACTAGAAAAACATTCAAAAAAGAGCCAGTATTAAAAGATGAAAATCTTTATTATTGTTTCTTTATTTTTTGTTTTTCAAAAAGCTTTTGCAGATTTCGATCGCGCTATTTTTAAAAATTCTCAAATGATGGAAGATAGTGAAGTAGTGGAAGACGAAAAAGTAAAAATGAACTGCTTTGTCTATAAGAAGTATATTGTTTTAGAAAAAGAAGAGCCTGGATTCCTGGGTAAAAATATATACTACAAAGAAAATGAACTTAATAAGAAAGTTATGCCAGAAGTTTCTTGCAAAGACTTAAAAATGGAGTCTTTCAAAAAACTGCAAACTTCGGGTTCGTCATTTTATGGGATGTTCCGTCGCTTTCTTTTCGTTCAAGACCCAGATGAATTAAGTGCGCGTACCAAATTTGAAATTTACAATTTAGAGTCTGGTCAGATGATGTACTCTGGAGTCAAAAACAATAATACATTGATGAAGATAATCCCAGTTACCGCAAAAAAAACCGCGGTTGAATATTTCCAACGTTACCAAATAGACTGCGATTTCAACTCAGAAAAATTGAATCTAAAGTGCTGGAACGATTTTTTAGCGTCGATCGAAGTTCCTAAAGAAGTAAAAATTCCGTATCCTTCATGCCCAAAATCAAAAACACCAAAGAAATTTCAAGTGTTCTTGAAAATTTTAGTTCCTGATGTTCAAAAAAGTAAACGAAATTTCTTATGGGCTAAACCTATCTGCGAAGTGGCTCCGTAATTACCTAGGGCATTTCTTCTGTGGACTCTTCAGATTCCTTATCGGATGGGATAAATTTGATAGCTTGGTAACTGATGGGAACCCCACCATTATATTCTTTCTGTATTAAATTTGTAATCTGTAACTTGATCTTCCGTTGAGCATCCCGCCAGTCCCTACGGGTGCCGTTTGTTTTCATGTTATACATGAAGTAGACGTTGCCTTTTTTAGTAGAGATCACGCCAGCTAGCAATATTGCGGGTGAAACAGTTCCTGTTTTGGCGATAACTGAATTTTCCGTCACTTCATTGTTGTAAAGGTTACTGGATGACGACGTCACATCCGCTCCTACAACGCTGACAATATCTTCAAACTTAAGCGACTGAGCCTTTAATACATTATCAAAATCGATTAAAATTTTAAGTACCACCGAGCATCGTGCCGAATTGTAATTACCAGAACCTTCGATCGATAACTTATTTCCCGATCCGTTGAATATTTCAATATCATCCGTCGTAAGCTTTAAACGCTTTTCAATAAACTTCTTAAAATCTTTAGCGCCCCCTACAGATTCAAAAATAATGTTAGCTGAGTAATTATTGGAATTACGATTCATCTCTTTTAACAATACACTTAACGGCGACGATCGAAAGGTCATGAATTCAAATCCGTCCGAGTGAAACTCTGTCGTCTTTAGAAACGAAAATTTTTTTACCAAAAGCTGAGCCGTCGCAACCATTGAAATTCCGTGTTCTTTTGCAAAAGCCAGAGTTTTAGAATAGTCGGTCGTTAAATTCTTAACTCGAAACAGATTCCTCAACACATCATCTGGTGTCGGCGATTCTGGCGTATAGTCTCCGACGGCGACAGCTCTGCTATTGATGTTCCAAACAAATTTAAACTTTTCATCAAAAGATAGTTCCTTTACTGATTTAATGCCTTTTAGGTTTAATTCCGAAATCACTAAATGCAGGAACTCTTTGCTAAAGTATGGATCATTACCACCTTGAATATGCACGATGCCGGTTCCATCGACGTTCTTTCTATAAAATACCTTTGTATAGAAACGATAGTCGCGCCCTTTTTCTATCAGCGCCCAGTACGAAGTAATTAATTTAGACACCGAAGCAATGGGCAGTTTCTGGTCAATGTTGGTGCCACGTATGCCTAAACCTGAGCTTTTTTGCGCATCTAAATGACAGAATGAATTAAGCGAGGAACCCCAAATCGTTGGGCCCAAAAATAGGAAAATAAAAAACACTATACTGCGCTGATTTTTTAACAAACGTCCGCCCCTTGGATGCTATTTTTTGACTGTGCTTTGACTGGATACTCCCTAAAGCAAAGGAAGTGCCTTGACCTAGTTAGCTCCTCTGCTTTTAACAGGATTTCAGTCGTTCTCGCCCTAAAAAAATTTCAAAGGTGATCAATTTTTGTTCACTAAAAAAACGATCAAGGTCATATCTTTTCGGTGCCGTTTCAATCCTTGTTTTCAAAGCTATTATTAGCCTCAGCGATTACCCTCGGGAGTACCTTTGTACTGATCGTATCTCATTCTGCTTCGCAAAGAATTTGCGTAAAAAATAGATCTATCGCATTTATCGAATGGAAAAAAAATCTGATCCCAACCTGTGATTCGAACAATTCGGCAGAATGGTCAAAAGAAACTATTAAAATCGCCGATCAAGTAAATCATCAGCTTGAGATTTTAAATTTTCTAACGCCATCATCAAGGTTCTTGTTAACACTAACAGACGATACGAACCAACTGTATACAACCAAGCGCCGTTTAACGGTATCTACGAATCTAGTAAACACGACCGACATTCTACCTTATGCAGTGATTAAGAGCTGGGTAGAAGATCAAAATAAAAATCTACCTAAATTTGATTTACTTCACGAAACCGTAACGTACTTCATTTTCTACAGCATTACTGGACGCGAACCGGTTTTACCTTTACAGACCGAAACACGGGCACCGGTGTTCTGGAAGTCGGTACAAAAAAGCAGTCATCCAAATTGTATCAGCGACTGGAAACTAACTCCTAAATGGCAGCTGTGTATCAATCGGTACTATCAATTCTTTGAAACGCGCACTGATTTTATCAAAGAACGTCTTCAGCATAAATTCAACCAATCGTGGATCAGCGCTTACCAACGTTTAAGCTTAAATGAAAAAAGCCAACTCTTTAAGTTTGTTCTGAGCAGAATCAAAACATTTTCCATAGAGCCGTCTCTATTAAAAGAGGCTAGCTTTTCTAATTATATTCAATCAATGTCCTCATTCTGGTACATGAATGAATACTTCCCGACTCAGAACGCAAACAAAGCCATGCTGGCCTCTATCATTAAAGACTTTAATCAAATTAATTTCGTGAACATTGTAGATAAATCAAAATTTGATTTAGTGATCTTCAAGGAAGGGTTAAAACTAGCTACGTTTGACGGTAGCGAATCGTTATTAAAACCAATAAAAAACGATCCCACTTCGCTGGTAGCGCTATCCAACGGTGATGATTTTTCCGTTTTCCCTATCAAGAAAACAATTAAAATTTCATCATTCTCTAGATGGTCTGCCAATCAAATCGTAGTTGAATCATGCCGTCCTTTAAAAATGAAAGAACTTTTAAAGTACACGGAATACACTGAAAAGTTACTATTGATTTATACCTGCAATCCACTGAAAGCAGAAAAAGTAGCTCGTTTAACTAAAGCGGGAATTTTAAATTACGCGCAGTTAAATAATGAAGAAATGTTTGCTCATTTCCACCTGCCGTCATTGGTATCTAAGCGAAACTTGATTGATCCTAATTTAGAAGTATTTCAATTTCTTACGGAACGTTCTCAGAAAAACTCCGTCTATGAATTATTTGGCTGGAGAGAGCTAAATTGGGATCAGATTTCAAAAACCTACCGTCCCAAAGCGGTGGTGGACGCAGTTAATTTATTCCGCGTCCAACTCTAATATTTTCAATTACGTAAATAGCTTTTTAAAGAAACCCACTACCTTTTGCTTTAAGCCGCCCGCATTAACGACGTCACCTTTAGGTCCCGATTTTTTCTCGTATGATTTTGGACCTTTCGAGTAATTCGGTTTTCCGTTTTTGTAGCGTGGATTGTGTTGTTTTGGTTGGTTAGAACCCTCTTTCTTAAACGGCGCTGAGCCATTTTGATGAGACTTGTTCTGATGTTGAGGCTTACCCTGCTGTTGAGGTTTATTTCCTTGATGAGCGACGGCCCCATTGCGATTTTGATCATTACGTTCTGGCCTATTATCCTGACGTTGTGGCCGATCGCCTCGGTCGTTGCGATCACTACGCGGTTGCCCTTGTTTACCACCGTGACGAGGACCACGTTCCGGGCGTTTGCCACCACGGAAGTCTTTGCCACCTTTAGGTCTATCGCCACCGTGCGGACGGTTGCGATCACGATCTGAGAAAGCAACGTAGTCAGTTATCAATTCTGTTGTTTCCAAATAATCTTGATCAATTTTGCGCTTTAAGAATTCTTGAATACGATTCAAAGAATCTAAGTCGCGGTCACTGCATAAATTAAGAGCTGTACCTTCAGCATTCGCACGGCCGGTTCGACCGATACGGTGTACGTATGTTTCGCAATCCATTGGCAGTTCATAGTTCACCACCAAATCAACGCCTTGAATATCCAAGCCGCGAGCTGCGATATCTGTGGCAACTAGAATGTTTTTCTCATTTACCGCTTTAAACTGCTCAAGAACGCGAGTTCTTTGAGTTTGGGTCATTAAACTGGAAATTGCGATGGCGGGTAATTGATTTTCAGAAAGGAACTGAGCCACTCTCTCAACATTGTTTTTAAAGTTTGTGAAAATGATCGCTTGTTTTGGATTTTTCTTCTTTAAAAGCGATAACAAAATTTGCGGCTTTTCACCATCACCTACGTGATACAAAAAGTCTTTTACATTATCAGCCGTCGCTTTGTCGCGAGAGATATTGATTTCTACCGGGTTAGCACCAAATTGATAAGCCGTGCTTAATACATCTAAATTCAAAGTCGCACTGAATACTAGGAACTGACGTTCTCTAGGAACTCGTTGCAGGATAAATTTCATATCATCTTTGAAGCCCATATCAAACATTCGGTCAGCTTCGTCGAAAACAATCGCGCGCACCAAACGTAAATCGATCAGATGTTCTTTATATAAATCTAAAAGGCGACCTGGAGTTGCGAAAATAAATTGTACACCATTTCTAAGTCCGCTTTTTTGTTTGTCGTAACCAACGCCACCGTACACAGAGATCGAGTGCAAGTTCATACCTTTAGTGAACAAACCAAAATTTTCGTAAACTTGTTCCGCTAATTCGCGTGTCGGCAACAAAACCAAAATGAAATTGTTTGATTTCCAATCTGGGAATTTACGTTGAGCTGTAATTTCATCATCAGATGGTGTTTGAGATCTAAGGACTCGGTCAATAAGTGGTAACAAAAAGGCGGCCGTTTTACCTGTCCCTGTTTGCGCTAAGCCCGCTAAGTCTTGGCCTTTTAAAACTATCGGTATCGCTTGTTCTTGGATTGGCGTAGGGTTTTTATAGCCAAGATCCATTATATTTTTATGTAATTCAGGAACTAAGTTCCATTCAGAAAATTCCAAATCGTCTCCATAAGTTAAGTCTATTTCTGTCACTAAAGACTTAAAAATTCAACGATTTATCCCGTCTAAAAAGCTCTCAAGTTCACGAGCGAACACCTCGGGCTGATCGGCGTGAATCCAGTGTCCCGCGTCAGAAATTTCAATCCCCGTAATTAGCTTATTTTGCCGAAGAATTTGCTCGAAGACAGACTTTTTCAAATCCTTAGAGTTCTGTCCCCGCATATACAGAGTTGGGACCGATATGTGATCGATCAAAGGCCAGGAATTTTCACTTCGACCTTGTTTAACGGAATCAATGATACCCTCTTTAGAAAACTTCCAGTCAAACTGACCGCCTGGCTTTTCCTCAAGATTGGCGATCAGAAACGGAACGATCGTCTTTAAGTTCTCTTTTGAAGCAAATTCGTGTTCAAATCGGTGCTCAAAAAACTCTTTAATTTCTGCCCGGCTGGAAAAGGGAGTCGGAATGGCGCCTAGCATCTTTTGGTAATATAGATAACTATCTGGATCGCCTTCGGGCCCGATATCTTCGATCACCAAACTTTTCAAACGGTCAGAGTGAAGGTAGCTAAAATATAAGGCATTTCTCCCCCCCATCGAGTGGCCAACCAGGTTAATTGAAGTCCAATTTAACGCGTCTAAAATTTGAAAAAGATCATCGGCAAAATCCTTGGGATGATAGCCAGAAGCGGGTTTCATGGATTTCCCATGACCACGCTGATCGTAGACCAAGCATTGATATTTGCCTGAAAGTCTGCGGGTCACTGAACCCCAGTTATTTAGAAAGCCCATTAGACCATGAAGGAAAACAACCTTAGGTAAATGGTCCTCGCCCGTGATCCGATAGTTAAAATTATCCAAAATTGACATGCCTTTACCGATTAACATGGTTGTCAGCTATTGAAAATCGAATTCAAATCCTTTAGTTTGAACAGATGCGTCCTGAACTGCACCAAGACTGGATCGACTATAAAGCGGTTGAAATTGTCGAGCGATTACAAAAGAAGAACTTTGAAGCCTATTTAGTAGGTGGATGCGTGCGCGATCTGCTGGTCAATGAACATCCGAAAGATTATGACATTGCCACATCGGCTCGTCCTGAAGAAGTTCGTCGAATCATTCCAAATAGTTTCCTCATCGGTCGACGTTTTAAATTAATTCTAGTTCGTCGTGGAGCCGCTCAATACGAAGTTTCAACCTTTCGTCGCAGCCGTGGCCCCGAGGATGACACGGCCAACGCTGAATCCGAAGTAGTAACCGAAGATAATTTTTACGGCACCGCCGAAGAAGATGCTGTTCGTCGCGACTTCACAGTGAATGCACTTTTCTATGATCCGTTAAAACAAAAGATGCTCGACTATTGCAACGGTCTTGCGGATATTGAAAATCGCACAATTCGAATTATCGGTGACCCGGTTATTCGTTTGAATGAAGATCCAATTCGTATTTTGCGCGGGATTCGATTAGCTCATAAATTAAATTTTAATTTAGAAGCTAGTTTCCGTAGTGCAATTGAAACAAATGGTTCGTGTCTAAAAAATGCGATTCTACCTAGAAAACGCGAAGAGTTTTTAAAAATTCTGCGCTTAAAAGATCCGGGATTAACATTCTTAGAAATGTTTGATTTAAAAATCCTGCAATATTGCCTGCCGTCTTTAAACGATCTCTTTTTAAATCAAGACGCGCAGATTGTTTTCTTAAATACCTTGGATGATTTAAAAAAACTTGTTTTAACAGACACCGAGCCTTCAAGTTTATTCTTAGTATTCTTATACGCATTTATCCGGGCGGCTATTGATCCTGAAGATATTGGCAAAGCCGATCTAGAAGGCAATCCGTTGCTGAATAAATTAATGAAAGACGAATTGGGAGTTTTCAAACAAGAAGCCATTCATTTCTTCAAGACAATAAGTTTTATGCCGTCTCTAACGAATATCGATACGTTTAATCGCAAAGGCGAACGACGTAAGCAAGGTTTCCTGTCTCATCCTTACTTGAGCACGGCCAATGAACTCTGCCTGTACGAACACCTTTATAAATATTCAGATTATGTTTTCTGGAAAAAGCAGATTGATGCGGCTGCTTCTGGATCCTATGCGCGCTCGAACGAACGCACATAATCGGGCATTACGCCGCTGTTGTTTTCTTTAAATGATTTAATATTTCTTGAGCAATACGGTCTAAAGGCAAAATCTTATCGATGGCACCCACGTTCACTGCCGCTGATGGCATTCCATAGACCACGCAGCTTTTTTCATCCTGAGCAAAGTTATAGCTTCCAGCTTTTTTCATTTCTAGTAAGCCTTCGGCACCATCTTTGCCCATACCAGTCAGCACAACACCGACCGCGTTTGCGCCCACATATTGCGCTACTGATCTAAGCAAGTAATCCGCAGCCGGACGCACATTATGCAATTGAACCTGTTGATGCAAAGTTACCGTATACTTCGCTCCCTGACGTCGAACTTCCATATGAAAATTTCCAGGAGCAATAAGAACTCGGCCGGGATGGACAACATCTCCGTCTTGAGCTTCTTTTACTTCGAATGGAAACAAAGTATTCAAATGATTGGCAAATGTTTTTGTAAAACCAGGTGGCATGTGTTGCACGACCACCGTACCGGGAATATCTGCTGGCATATTTTTAAAAAGTACCTTAAGAGCTTCCGTTCCTCCAGTCGAAGAGGCAATCGCCAAAATCTGGTTCGTCGTTTTAGCTAAAGACTGATTCGCTTTTTTATCACTTGAATATTTAGCTTCATAGGAAACTCTTTGAATCATTTTAGCGTTGTGAACGTCTTTTACAATCTGAACAATTGTCTTAGCAATACTTTCCAAATTTTTCGCAACGTCGATAGAAGGTTTTTCGACAACCTCGACAGCTCCTGCCTCGATTGCACGTAGATAAGTTTGCGAGCCATGTGAAGCTACCGAACTAAATACTATAGTTTTAATTGGAAAGTGTTTCATGACTTTCTCTAGAAAAGTAATGCCATCCATTTTAGGCATTTCCACGTCCAACATCATTACGTCAGGCTTAAGTTCAAATATTTTTTCACGAGCTTGGTAGGGATCACCTACACTACCAATAACTTCAATTTGCGAATCAGTCGCAAAAATTTTCTCTAACATTTTACGAATGACTAATGAATCATCAACGATAAGAACCTTGATCTTACTCACTTCGCTTTCCTTTGATAAATGGCTTTAGACATAGGTGAAATCAGGTCATTTTTAATATTTCCTGATTCAGAATGGCCTAATAGTAAATAACCCTTTGAATTCAAAGACGATGACAAGTTTTCCACAACTTTACTCACAGTCTTATCATCAAAGTAGATCAAAACATTTCGACAAAATATAAAATCAAAAGGTCTTTTAAATTCATATTTTTCGCTAATTAAATTGAATTGAGAAAAGTGAACCATCTCGCGAATGAAATCCTTTACGCGGTAGATAGTTTCGCCGTCTTGAGTTGAGCGATCGAAATATTTGAACATCAAGTCTTTAGAGATACCGCTCATTTCACTTTCTTTGTAGTAGCCTAGTGCGCCCTTCTTCAGAACTTCTGTATCGATATCTGAAGCCAAAATACGAACGGACGGTCTAAGTTTTTCAGGAATATTTTCACACACCGTAATGGCAATCGTGTATGGCTCTTGTCCAGTGCTCGCGGCCGCGCACCAAATACGCATGGAATATAAAGTTTCAAAATGTGTTTTTACTGCTTTACCAAACCAAGTAAAGTGGGCGGCTTCCCTAAAGAATGACGTCATATTCGTCGTTAATGCCGAAATAAATTCTTGTGTTTCTGCAGGACCAGCTGATTTTAAAAACATCCAATATTGCTCAAACGATGTTTTGTTATAAGCCCGCAAAATTTTTGCTAATCTGTTTTTTACTAATGCTTCGTTTTTTGGATTAAAGGGTAAGTTTACGCCCGCTAACTCATAAATATAGCTAGCAAACTTTGTGTATGTTTCCTGCGATAGTTTAAACTCTTCGTAGTTTAAGTTCTTTGCAGCGCTCACGCTACCGCCTCAGCTCCTGAGTTTCCATTAGCACTTCTAATGATTTGACCCGGATCTAAAATAAGAACTGTTTTTCCATCTCCTAGAATCGCTGCGCCTGATACTTCCGGAATTTCCGCACCGATAGTTAAACTCTTAACAACCACCTGAGCTTGACCTAAAACGTCGTCTACAGGAAGAGCCGACGTCAAATGACCCGACTCGATGATTACTAGCATGATTTCATCTGCACGATCTTTGCGCTCAATAGTAGCAAAGTTATTTTTAGATTGGCCTTTGTTTGCCAAATCATTGAGTAGAGGGTCTAAATCCAATACTCTATGTAGGCTCTCGCGAACTTTTGCAACAACACCTTTACCAGGCAAAGTAGTTAACATGTTCTTTTTCACTCGAATAATTTCTTTAATCGTATAGATTGGAAGAATGTAACGTTCGCTCTTGATCTGAACTACGATACCATCTGTAATTGCCGTACTTAATGGAATAGTCAGTCGGAATACTGATCCATGGCCTTCTTTAGATTCGATATTAATTTTACCATTTACGCGCTCGATATTAGATTTTACAACATCCAAACCGACGCCACGGCCTGATAAATCGCTAATTTTATCTGCCGTGGAAAAACCGGCTGCGAAGATAAATTTGAATACTTCTTCATTTGTTAAATTGTCGGGATTCACAGTATCAGGAACGATTTTCTTTTCGATTGCTTTATGTAGAACTTTATCACGATTAATACCTCCGCCATCATCCGAAATTTCGATAATAACGTTACCGCCCATTTGTTTTGCCGCAACGGTTACCTTGGCTACTTCAGGTTTGTTATTTTTTTTGCGCGTTTCACGTTTTTCTACACCGTGATCCATCGCATTTCTTACTAAGTGAACCAGAGGATCACCTAATAATTCAAATACGGTACGCTCTACCTCTGTTTCCTCACCTTTTAGTTCCAAATTAACAGGCTTATCAAGGTCTAATGAAACGTCACGAACAATACGTTGAATTTTCAAGAACAAAGATTTCAGCGGAGTCATTCGGATACTTAGTGTTTTATCGTATAGTTCACGAACAGCTTTATCAATTTGATCGACCATAGCAGCCAACTCAGAGTTATTGCCATCTCGAACGATATCATTTTGTACAATCTGATTTTTGAGTACCACTAACTCGCCGACCGCATTTAATACGTTATCTACGCGCGTAGTATCTACTTTAATGATTTGGTTAACATTAGCTTTAGTTGCTGACTTCGATGAAGCTTGCGCTTCTTTTTTGGGCTCAGCCGATGCAACCGCCGCTGGTTTAGAACTCGGCGTAGCCGGCGTAGGATTTGGATTGCTCGCTACAACTTTAAGGTCTGGTGTTGTTTCTGACTTTACTCCATTTTGTCCTTTTTCGTATTCTTCTAAAACCTCCGGTGGAAGTTCGGACATTAACTCGTGCAACAAATCGTAATTTGTATTATCAACTTCCTCTACTATAGCCGGTGCCGCTGGAGCCGAATTCGGCGCAAACGATGGCGTTGGCATTTCTTCAACATGAGCGGGAGCGGGTGTCCCAGTCCCTAAACCTGCTAACACTTGGCTAATTTTGCTTTCTAATGCCGAAACATCCCAATTTGATTTGTCGTTGTCTCTTAGCATTTGAACGCGATTTTTAAATTCATCGCCAGATTTTAATAAAATTGAAATCACTTCCGAGTTTACATACTCAGGAAAATTTCTGAGTACACTTAGTAAGTCTTCAACATGATGGGCAAAATGTGAAAAGTCTTGGAAACCAACAGCCGCCGCTCCACCTTTAATGGAATGGGCCACACGGAAGATTTGCGTAAGATGTTCTTTCTTATCATCATCGTTTTCTAAACCCAACATATGCTCTTCATATGTCTCTAATAGAAAAGAAATCTCATTTAAAAAGTCGGTCTGTAGTTCTTCAAAAAACGAATTATCCTCAGACATATATCCTCACTCAATCGATGCATTTTCTTCGGCCTAATAAGGAATTAAACTAGTACTGAAACCGTAAAATCGAGTTTTCTGGACTAACCTCCGACGCCAATGCGTTTCAGGTTGGAACATAGGAAACAACTTCAGCGAATCTTGACGGGATTTATAATTATATTCGTTCCTAGACAAAATTTTAGCTTAAGTTTTACACCCGAATTACGACTAGTTATTTGTATAGATGAAGGAGACCGCATGAGCGTATCTTTAGCGAAACCAGGACAATACTTAACTTTCAAATTGAAAACTGAGTTTTATGGCGTAGCCATTGAAAACGTTCGCGAAATCAACCGTGTGGGAGAAATTACGCCGGTACCGAAAACGCCCCATTTTATTAAAGGCGTGATGAATTTACGTGGAAAAATTATTCCCGTTGTAAACTTACGCGAGCGTTTCGGCCTAACGGCCGAGTCCTATACTCGCGATACATGTATCATTGTAATTGATACTCCAAATAATCAAATTGGTCTGATTGTTGACTCTGTAAAAGAGGTCGTAACTTTAGAAAGCAAACATATTGAAGCATCACCATCGTTGGGTGAATCTAAGGCTACAGATTTTATTACAGGTATGGGCAAATACGATGAAAAGGTTATCATCCTTGTAGACATCGTATCTGTATTTACTGATGGCCAGCTTGTTAACCTAGAAAAATTAACTCAATCTAAAGCAGAAGCAGCCTAATTTAAAGCAGAAGCTGTTTCGCTGCTTTCAAAATATGATCGGCGCTTAAACCGTGCTTTTGATATAACTCCTCGGCCGTATAAGCGCTTTGTCCAAACTTTCCATCCACTGCCAAATGAATCGTGCGATTTTCAATTTTGTTTTCATTCCAGAAGGCTTGAATAGCTTGCCCTAAACCACCAATTTTCTGGTGATCCTCAACAACGACTACATGACCATTTGATTTCTTTAAAGTCGCCGCGTAGAAATCTTTTTGGAATGAGTTCAAGTGAGATTGATTTACAACCACAGCACCAATTCCGTCTTTTTCTAACTTAGCAGCAGCAGAAACTGCCGACTGGACAGTTGAGCCAGACGCCACGATCACGATAGTTTTGTTTTTCACGTTTTCTGAAACTACTTGTGGCGATCCCAATTTGAACGTAGTTGTCCCGTAATTTTTAGGAAAATTTTCACGACCCAAGAAGAAAATTTTCGATCTAGGAGCATGACCCTTTTGGATATCCGCTGGGAACGATTCAATGGCCTGCTTTACAAGTTCATGGGCTTCTTCACTACATGAAAGATTATAAACATCTACATACGGAATCGACGCAAGCATGGAAACGTAGCTCAATGCTTGGTGAGACGCACCATCTGCCGCATCTTGGAATCCTGTGTGCGAGAAAATACCAATGATTGGCGCTTCCGACAACGATGCCATCGTTAATGGCAACGCACCTTTTGTTACTCCAAATTGTGCGAACGTATCTACAACTGGGATGTAACCTAATTTCGATAAACCGGCTGCTGCTGACACCATATTACTTTCCGCAACACCCACATCAAACGAAGCTTCTGGGAACTCTTTGCGGAAGTCAGCTACTCCTGTGGAACCTGGCAAATCAGAGGTTACTGATAAAACGGGAAGACCGGCTTTACGACAGTGAATCATGGCACTAGCAACGCCCTTTTGAATTTTTTCGCCTGAATCTTTTTTACCGCTAGCGAGGATTTTATTTTCAAGTTCGATAAGTTCAGCAATCCAAACATCGAATTCTTTTGGATAGGCTTTACCATCGTAAATTTCTGAAATGAACCCTTGAAGTTCTTTTGGACTTTTTAGGGGGAAGCCATGACCACCTGAACTGCTTTCCGCAGTTTTTTTAGTTCCAATACCTTTTACCGTTTTCGCATGAATTGCTACCGGCACATTTGGATTTTTTTGAGCTTTATCAAGAGCCGTCTGAATCGCTTCATAGCATGATTTAAGATCGTTACCTTTTTCTAATTGAACTACGTCCCAACCCAATGTTTTCAAAGATTCAAAAGTCGGTGCCATAGAAAAACTATCTTTATCGATACGACCACTTAACTTTGTATTGTTATCACTGATGATTAAAACGTAGGGAGCCAACAAGCCTTTCGCTGCTAATCCCGGAACGCTAGCCATCGCTTCCCGCGCCTCTCCTTCCATGCATGCGCCATCAGAAATCGCACATACCGTTGTTCGCATTGTTTTAGATAGTTTTTCACCCATCGCCAGACCAAGAGTTTGTGGAAATGCGGAACCCAAGGGCCCGTTACTCAAAAACACACCTTCACCAAATAGATGAACTTCACCGTGACCCGTAAGAGGCGAAGTAATGGAACGAAATTGTTTTAAACTGTTAATTTGCAGACTCGCCAATTCATAATTCGCTTTCAATGCATACAATCCATTTTCACAGTGACCAGCATCGTTTACGAAATGAAATTGATCATGCCAGTTCTTACCTGCCGTAGCCGCCTTGCTAAACATCAAAGCGTGAGCAGCACTCATTAATTCAGCGAAAGCCGCAGGACCGCCGTAGTGAGACGCTGCTCCTCCTAATACCGCATTCATATCCATCAGTGCTACTAGGGCACGCGTCGCTTTGGGATCTGGTAACTCGACTTGAGTCCCGTCAGCAAGCGAGATCTTTTCACTGAATTTAAGATTTCTGTTGGGATTGCTGAATAATTTATTATTAATTTTTATAGGTTCCATAATCTAAATCCTTTGTTACCAGACCATGGTCTATAGATGACCTAAAAAAAATGAATTCTCAAGGATTTTGTTCTTAGCCATAGCTTGCAAACTGACACTTTTGTAATAACCTTACTTCACGACTTTGGGTCAGAGAGGGTGAGGGATCTCACAGACTTTAGGTTGCGAAAGAAACCAAACCACTATGGAAGGGGTAAAAATGAAAAGGTTATTATTAATGCTAGTCGCTGGTCTCGGTCTGCAGGTAAATGCAGCTCAATTTGATCCGTTATTGCAACCATTCTTGAATCGTTCGCAAGATACACGCATTGTACGCGTTATCCTAACGTTCAAAGATCAGAATCCGGCAACACGCAATGTAGTTGCACCGATTCGCTCGGCACAAGCACGTGCACAGGTTCAAAACATGTTGATGCAAAATTCTAAAGCGAGCCAGGCTCAATTTGCTCAAACATTAAATATGTGGAGCCGCGCGGGCGTAACGAACCAGCATTATTCACTTTGGATTATCAATGGAATGATCCTGGATCTTCCAGTTAAAGATTTAAGCCGTTTAGCAAATGAACCAACTATCCAATACGTTCATGCTAACTCAAACATGCAATTAATCGCTCCTATCGGTGGTCGCCTGCTAGCTCCGTCACAAATGCGTGAAGAGCCACAGTTGACTTACGGTTTACAAAAAATCAACATCCCACAATTAAGAGCCGCTAAACCAGATTTGACGGGTAAAGCTGTTCGCGTAGGTGTGGTTGATACTGGTATCGACGGAACTCACCCTGATTTAGCTAACAAAGTGATCGCGTTCGGTGACTTCGTTAATAAAAAGACGACAGCATATGATGATCAGGGTCACGGAACTCACGTTTCTGGAACAATTGGCGGCGGTGCTGCTTCTGGAACAGGAATCGGCGTAGCGCCAGAAGTTCGCTTCATCGGTGCTAAATTTTTAGATAAAAACGGTAGCGGTACATTTGCTAATGCAATTCTTGCTATGCAATGGGTTGTAGATCCAGATGGTAAACCAGAAACCGATGACGGCGCGATGATCGTAAGTAATTCGTGGGGCGGTGGCGCTCCATCTGCAAGCGAAGACCCAGCTAACAATGCTCTTTGCCAAGCCGTTAACTCTTGGATCAAATTAGGTGTAGCTCCTGTATTTGCAGCAGGCAACTCTGGCCCAGGTGCTAAAACTGTTGGTTTACCTGGCGGTTGCCCAGCGGCTCTGACTGTTGGTGCTTCTGATGCTAGCGATAAAATCGCGAGCTTTAGCTCACGCGGTCCTGCTGTTTGGAAAACTGGTAGCTTCGTAAAACCAGAAATCGTAGCTCCTGGTGTAAAAGTTAAATCAAGCATGCCAGGTAACAAGTATGCCGAGCTTTCTGGAACTTCAATGGCGACTCCGCACGTAGCGGGCGTCGTAGCATTGATGTACCAATTACAGCCTAAAATTTCTGCTGAGCAATTAGTAAACATTCTTAAATCATCAGCAACAAAAATTGGACAAGATCCAAATACATACGGTGCTGGTCGTATGGATGCTTTAAAAGCGGCTCAATCATTAGGTTTATCAACTCGTCGTTTCTAGTTCTTTAAGAAACTAATTACGCACAAGGCGACTCATTGCGAGTCGCCTTTTTTTTTACTACACTCCGTCCATGACTCAGCTGTTTTCACCAAAACCAATCCCTAAAGTTGAACTTCACAGACACTTAGACTGTTCATGGCGCTACTCTACACTGGTGGAACTTGCAAAGAACTTCAAACTGATCGATTCTACTGAATACACGGAAGTTGAAAGCAAACTTCTAGTCACGTCTCCGATGACAGATCTTGGCTCAGTTTTAAAGAAATTCACTCGTGCTCAACAGCTTTTAAAAAATGAAGAGATTCTAACTCGTTTAACATTCGAAACATTAGAAGACGCTTACAATGACGGAATTCGAATTTTAGAATTACGTTATTCACTAAATTTCATCCAAGAAGGTAGTGGTCTATCGTATGACAAAATTCATATGGCTTTGTTAAAAGGAATCGAGCACGCGCAAAAGAAATACCCTATTGCAACCGGCTTGATTTCTATTTTTCAGCGAGATCAATCCAAAGACCACTTACAAAAGATTTTAGATTTCACTATCCAAAACAAGAGTGTGTTCATTGGAGCAGATCTCGCCGATAACGAAGCTGCCGCCGATCCCAACAGCTTTAAATGGTTGTTCGATGAACTTTATGAAGCGGGTGTGCCGATCACCATTCACTCTGGTGAAACTCCAGATAGTGGCGCACCTAAACGCGTGAAAGATGCAATTGAGATTTTACATGCAACCCGCATTGGTCATGGTATTCAAATTATTCAAGATCAATCTACAATTGATTTTGTGAAGGCCAAGAATGTTCATCTTGAAATTTGCCCGATTAGCAATGCGCTGACTCAAGCATTTGCAAATCGCAAAAACCATCCGTTCTTTGACTTATATAAAGCTGGAGTATCTGTATCTATCAATTCAGATGACCCAGGAATTTTCAATACGTACTTAAGCGACGACTACAGTTACTTAATCCAAAATTTCGGTTTAACGACCACCGATTTCACAAAAATAAACAAGCTGGCTTATGACGCTTCTTTTATCTCGGCTGTTGAGAAAAAAAGAGTCATGCCAATTCTTTAATGGAGACACGACATGAATGAATTATTTCCTGAAATTAAACCCTTTAATTCAGGGTTTTTAAAAGTATCTGATTTACACACAATCTATTTCGAGGAGTGCGGAAATCCAAATGGGATACCAATTGTTTTCCTTCATGGTGGCCCAGGGGGCGGTATTTCAGAAGACCATCGCCGTTTTTACGACCCTAAAACATATCGTATTGTTTTGTTCGACCAACGTGGTTGCGGCAAAAGTACGCCATTCGCCGAACTTAAAGAAAATACGACTTGGGATTTAGTGGCTGATATCGAGAAAATCAGAACTCACCTAAAAATTGATACGTGGCATGTATTCGGCGGCAGCTGGGGATCAACTTTGGCACTGGCTTACGGGATTAAGCATCCTAAGCAATGTTTAGGCTTCATTTTACGCGGTATCTTTTTATGTCGTCCTTGGGAAATTGACTGGTTCTATCAGCGTGGAGCTTCATTAATTTTTCCAGATTTATTCGAAGAGTACGAACAACAAATTCCTGAAAATCAACGTGGCACAATGGTTAAGAGCTACTACCAACAATTAACGGGTACTGATAAAGATAAACAACTTCAGGCCGCTAAACGCTGGAGTATTTGGGAAGCATCGACGTCTAAACTAAAACAAGATAAAAACTTTATCGATGAATATGAAGAGCCAGAAAAGGCGCTTCCGTTTGCTCGTATCGAGTGCCACTACTTCATGAACAATGCGTTCTTTGATACAGATAATTTCCTTTTAGAAAATGTTAAAAACATTTCGCATCTACCATGCGTGATCGTTCAAGGTCGTTACGATGTGGTTTGCCCAGCGAAGAGTGCGTGGGATCTACATAAAAATTGGCCTGGTTCCAAACTGATTATCGTTCCTGACGCTGGTCATTCCGTTAGTGAACCGGGTATTCGCCATGAACTGATATCTGCAACAGAGGCCTTCAAAAAACTGTAATTCAAATTCATTTTGCAAATGGCGAGCAACTCGCGCGCTCGCCTACTTTCCTTTCCTAATGCCGCTTCCAGACCCATAAATAATTTTTATGCATAGTTGAAGATTAATCGTCTTGCCGGTTTGTGCTCTTTTTCTGTAGAAGCTTCACCAGGGGTTTCCAGCAAGATGCTGAAAAAGCAAAAGAGGGAAAAGTGATTACGAGGGGTAAGTCTATCTTAGCACTGATAGCTTCGTTAGTTATGGTTGCGTGTGGACCAGCGCCTGAACTGGGCGACATTATGGAGTCCAGCGATCAGGCACTCACAGGAATCATTGGCGGCAAGGACATTGCCGCCAATGAATCGCCTGCACAAACCACCGTTGTACTTTATGATACTGCGGCAAAAAATGTGGCTTGCACAGGATCTCTCATTGGTAACAACTTGGTCTTAACCGCAGCTCATTGTTTGCAAAGAGATCCTACTAAAATACTGGTGATATTCTCGACCAATCTTCAAAGAGCGAATATGGAAATGGCTCGATCTGTCGTTGGAGCCATGATCAATAATTCCTGGCTATCTAATCGCGCCCTTGCCAAAGATACCGGCGATATTGCCCTGGTAAAATACCAAGGAACCACCCCTGCTGGTTATAAGGCTGCAACGATTTTACCCAGCGCCGCCGCCTTACGAGATAAATCTACAATAGTAATTGCCGGCTATGGAATGACTGATGCAACAAAAAGAACCGGTTCAGGAACATTACGGCAAGCGGCTACCACAATCGCCAGTACTAAGTTTTCGAGTTCAGAAATAATGGTCGAACAGCGTATTGGTCGAGGCGCCTGTCACGGGGATTCGGGCGGGCCAGCTTTTTTGTATTCAAACGGTGTCTATTATTTGTGGGGCATCACTTCCCGAGGTTACGCAGACGCCAAGAGCGAGTGTAGATCATTTAGCATTTATACAAATATCCTGTACTACATGAAGTGGCTTCAGGAAACGGCGCGCGCGCTCATGCTAAAGAATCAATTCAATTTTACTTTTTCTTAGTTAATAAAACGCTGGCACTAATCACACGAGCTAGTTCCGGTGGATTATCAAATAAAACACGATGACCGGCCGAAGCGATCATTTTGATTCCAATATCTGGATTTTCTTTCAATAAAGCTCTATTCAATTCGATAAATTTTTTATCTTTATCACCAACGACCATGATAATTTTCTTTGGATACTTGCGAATCAACAAACGTTTATCAGTTTGTTTAGCTAAAGACCAATTTACCAACGCTTTTGCCAAAAGGTCACGACGATACAGACTACTTTCACGGGCAGGCTCATTTACGCTACCGCTGAAAACCTCTTGTTCATTCCATTTAGCGACAACTTCGTTCCAATTGTGATTCAAAAACAGCTCGGACCAAAATTGGTCTCGCGATTCACGCTCAGACTGCTCGTCCTCTTGTGAGGACCTAAAGCCTGGATTAGTAGACACGCAAATAACCCGCTCAAATAAATCCGGTTTTTTTTCAAAAATATGAAGAGCAAGGCGCCCACCCAACGAATACCCAACTAAAATTTTTCTTGAGCTGGATGTCGTGCTTTCAATAGTATTTACAAATTCGGTAGCGACTTTTTCAAATGTATTTTTAGGTGATAAATTTGGAAGATTAAAATAATCAAGGGGATGAAAGTTCGGCCCTACGCCCGTTCCTTCTAAATCTGTTTTTATGCGTCGGATGACCTGGTCCCAATCAGCTGGAATCCCTAAAAATCCGTGCAAGAAAACCAGATCAACCTTTGACATATTTGTCCCACTCGTTCCAAAAAAGATCCGTTTGTTCTTCTTCCGGATTTACTTCGATAATTCTCTGAACTCCCGAAGTTACTGTTTGTGGAATTTCTGTCCAATTTTCATATTTCCATCCCCACATATCAGCCCAAGGCTTAAATTGAATTTGGTGACGGTTAAGGAAGATATTTTTATTAAAAATACGTTTAAAGATCATTCCACCTTTGTTGTTTATCACAACAATATTGATGTCTTCAGCATCGAGCTGATTCGTGATCCACAACGACGGTAAATCGTACATCGCCGTTAAATCACCAACGATCGCCCAATTCCCCTCGCCCTTTTGGGACCAACCCAAGAAAGTGGATAACTGGCCGTCAATACCATTAGCACCGCGATTACCGACGATATTTTTAGGAATTAAATCTTCATCAGCTGCTAAATCCCACATGCGTACCGGTAAACTATTTCCTAAGTACACACGCTTATCTTTCATCAAACGTGAAAGTGAGTGAATCATGGCAGGTTCTGATTTTGGGTATTTCTGAAAAAGTCTTAACAATTCACCACGGTTTTTTTTGTCTTTATTCTGATATTCGTTAGGTTGTATTTTTACAGGCTCAATATATACACGAATTAAATCATCAATATCCGTGTAATGAGTGATTTCACGGCTTACGCCCGTGAAATGATTAAAGCCAATCGACAACACGGGTAAGTCTTTCCGCTTGTCTTCTAAATCGCGCCACGTGCGACATGTTGGAACTCCACCAATACGCAAAACTGCGGTACAGATTTTATTATCCAGAAGATAATTTACCATCATTTCACCCGACTGAATCATCAAGTCTTTTAGTTCGGGATGATTCTTAATTCCCGAAATACCTTCGGCATAAATCGGTGCCTTTAAAAGCTTAAGAAATGTAAGTACCGATTGCTTTGATTTTTCAGGTAACGTACTTAATATAACGATAGGTCGCTGCGCTTCGCAAAACTTTTGAATTTCATCCACCATGTTCAGTGGAAACGTCTCTGGAAACTTAACTCGCTCCTCAGTCAAAGGCGCATGCAATTCAATGGCTTCTTGATCTATTAACGGTTCCGTAAAACAAATATTTACATGGATCGGTTTACGCCAGCTTAGCCCCTTCAATGAAAAATGGGTATTCTCTTCGTCCAAATCAAAACAGGCCTCGATGTAATAGGAAAACAAACCCACCTGTTCGATCGTTTGAGGCGATCCTGTTCCCCGATAGGATTTAGGTCTGTCGGCGGAAATGATAACTAGGGGTAAACTCGAATACGTAGCTTCTACTGCTGCTGGTAAAATTTCGGCAACTGCGGTTCCGCTCGTTGTAACTACGGCTACTGGTCTACGCGTAGACGCAATTCTTCCCAGAGCAAAAAAGGCGGCGCTACGTTCTTCAAAGAAATGATAAATTTTGATAAACGGATTTTTATAAAACGTTTCAATTAATGGCGAATTACGAGCTCCTGCACATATGCAAAACTCTCTGACCCCAGTCTTCAACAAGAGGTGAATGACTTCAGCTGATAATTTCATGTTGGTCATTTTATTAATCCTGAAAAAATATTTTCTTTACAGAATCGATCTTTTTCAAGATTTCTGCAAATTCTTTTTCAAGTACACTTTCCTGAACGACTCCGCAACCAGCAAATACTTTCACTTTTTGGTCATTCCAGTCCCACTTACGAATTGCGACTAGCAACAAGGCGAAATCCTTTGTTTCTATGCCCCAAGGCGCGCCAAAGAAGTCACGTTCCGATTGCAAAGGGTATTGACGGAATTTTTCAAAGTAAGCATTTCGCGGATAGATCCCCAACGCCGGAGTCGGATGTAATTTTTGAATCAAATCATCGTTTGAAAGCGGCTTACTCAGCTTTACGCGAATGTTGGTTTGCAAATGATTGAGGGCCGGAAACTCAACCACTCTAGTTTCCTCTGTGTGCACGGAACCAAGCGGTTTTAGAACATGCACAATATCATCGATAACGAATTGGTGCTCTTTTCGCTCTTTAGGATCATTTAAAAACTGAGTCGGGTTAACATCTTTGCCTGATGTCCCAGCCAGCGCCATTGTTTTTAGCTCATTGCCATTTTTTTCAAATAGAATTTCCGGTGTCGCCCCCATGAAGCCTTCGTTCTGAGTCCACTCCCCGTAGGCATACAAGTGCTCGGGTGTTTTCATTAGCCTTTCAAGTAAATGCAGTTTTTGATAGTCTGAAAGAGCCGCTTGCAGAGTTCCTTCTTGAAGCGCAATTGGAACTACTTTCTTTACTTCGCCCGCCTTAAACGCGTCCTGTGCGAGTTCAAAGGATCTAGAGAACAGCGCCTTGTCGATATTATGCCAATTGATGATAATTTTTTCTCGATGAGCGTACGTCTCTTGAACCGCATGATCCAAAGTATGTTTAAATTCATCTTGGCTCATATCCCATTGATTTTTATAGGTTTTACGTAAGATCTGCGACGATAGATAGTCCGTTCTGATAGTCGTTATTGTACCTGTATCCGCATCTAATACGGGCTCAGAAAGAAGCGTCCATTTGCCGTGTCTGCGGACAAAAGCGCCCTGTTTTAAAAAGTTTGTAAATCGTTTTATTTCTATGCTAGATTGCCTTTTCACAAGACTATAACTTAATACAGTCGTTCCAAATGGGATGATGCTAAACTCAAAGAATTATGTCACCAGAAAAACATGTTATTGAAATTCAGACGGGTTCAAAAAAAATCAAAGTCGGCGACGGCTCTTTTACGGTTATGGCAGGTCCTTGCTCAATCGAAAGCTACCAACAGTTTCTGTCGACAGCTAAGACCGTACTTGCAAACGGCGCGACCCTACTTCGCGGCGGTGTTTGGAAACTGCGCACATCATCGAAATCATTCCAAGGCTTAGGCAACGAAGCACTCGACATAGTACAAAAAGTAACTCGTGAGCTAGATACGGGCATCACAATCGAAGTAACAGACCCACGTCAAATCGAAGAATTGTATTCTATGGTGTCTATGTTTCAAGTCGGTTCACGTAATATGCACAACTATGCTTTGTTGAAAGAACTAGCGAAGCAAGACAAACCTGTGCTTTTAAAACGTGGATTTGCTGCCCTAGTTAGCGAATGGATTAACGCTGCTGAATATGTTAACCAAGACGGCAATCCAAAAGTTATCTTGTGTGAACGTGGTATCCGCACGTTTGAAACATCAACACGTAATACTTTAGATTTGAATTCAGCTATTTATGCGAAGAAAAATACTCCGTATCCGGTTATCATAGACCCTTCACACGGCGTAGGCATTAGCAACCTAGTGCCAGATTTAGCTCTAGCGGCGACGGCGTTAGGTATTGATGGCTTGATCATGGAAGTTCATCCGAATCCGAAAGAAGCACTGTCAGATGGGATGCAAGCACTGACATTTGAAAACTTTGAACACTTAATGAACAAAACCACTAAAGTTCTTTCGGCTTTAGATCGTTCCCTACAGAGATTGTAATGAATACTACGACTGGTGTTGACCCGCAAAAAATCAAATCTATGTTCTCCAAAGTGGCCTCTGGCTATGACAAAGCTAATGATATTTTATCAGCTGGCATCCACCATTTATGGAGAAAGAAACTCGTAAAATTGAGTGGTGCGAAAGCAGGCGATGCGGTCTTAGACTGCGCAACAGGCACTGGGGATTTAGCTATCGAATTTAAAAAAGCAGTCGGTGTTCCTGGTCAAGTCACAGGCACAGACTTCTGCAAAGAAATGCTAGACTTTGCTCCGGCTAAGGCGGCGAAGTTAAATTTGCCAATCACATTTGAATTAGCAGACGTAACGTCTTTGTCATACGCCAACAATTCATTTGATATCACAAGCATATCATTTGGTATTCGTAACGTAGCCGACCCAGTAAAGGGCATCTCAGAACTGGCGCGCGTGACAAAACCAGGTGGCAAAGTGTGCGTTTTGGAATTCGGTCAAATTGAAAATCCTGCGCTGAACAAGGCTTACCAGTTCTATTCGACAAAAATTCTTCCTAAAATTGGTGGCACGATCACGGGCGAAACAGACGCTTATGAATATCTACAAAACTCTTCGGCCCAGTTTCCATGTCGTCAAGATTTTGTAAAGTTAATGAACCAAGCTGCGCAATTTTCACACGTAGAATGCGTTCCTGTTAGTTTTGGAATCGCTTATATCTACATCGGCACAAAAAGCACGGCCGCTCTTTAGTCTTGAAGACGGCCCGGTAAAATAAAATTCACTTATATATCAAACTCAATTCCTTATAAAATATAAATATATAATTTTATAAGGAATTCTATGAAACAACGAACCACTCGTTTTATTGTTCTGCTTATTTTCATGTTTACTCAATTCACATTTGCTCAAGATAAAAAAACAGGAACTCCAGCTGCTGACGTAGTAAAAAAAGAAATTCAAAAAACAGAAAGCAAAAAAGCTGAAACGCTAGATCTTGATCCCGACAACGTGGAAGCTCAGTTTTTAAATTCTTTAGATTATCCAGAACTACAAGTTGTTCCCCGCGCGAGTGAACGCATCCAAATGGATGGAGCCACGGAATCCCATAACGGCTATATGATGTTTTGGCCGTTCCTTGCGTCCTCAGGAACCACTATCCTCGTTGCCCTAATGAGCAAAAATAAATTCAAAGCCGGAAAAGAAGAAGATGAATCTTTCCGTCGAGACGCCGATTTCAAAGTTAACGCAGCCGCCGGTTTATCTGCGGCATGGTTTGGCTTAACGTATTTTGTATCAGCCTCTGAGCCTTACAACTCGGCACTACAAAAAATTAATTCGATAAAAGGTCGCGATAAGAAATCGCTTTTACTGCGTGAGCGCCTTGCCGAAGAGGCCATGCAAAAACCAGCAGAGTTAGTCAAAATGCTAGCCTACGCTTCAACAATAACTAATATAGTAGCGGCGGCTGGACTAATGGACGTCGTAAGTACTGACTACAATATGTATGCAAGCGTTGCGATCTTGACGGCATTCCTTCCGCTTATCTTCAAAAACAAATATGTAGAAAATTATGAAAAACAAATGGAGTACAAACGAAAAATCTATGCACCGGTTGTCTATACGGATATGTACAAAGCAAATTCGTATGCCGATTGGTCGCCTCGACTCGTATTGCAGTGGAACTACTAATATGAACAATATGATTGGTGCTTTAATCGCCATTCTTTTTACATTTGGTTTGTCGCATGCAGCGCCAGATGATGGATTGCTATACGATAAGTTAACCGATCCCCGCTTTTGCGATACAGCGGATGAGTTTAAAAACACATATCAATTTCTAATTAAACAAAACGATCTTGGTTTTACAGAGCCTCAAGCCGTTAAGGGTGCGCTGAAAGTAGCCAAGAATTGTACTGGTGCGTACGAACGGTTCTCGCAGGTGTTTCGTGTTTTACAGAAGTCTGGCGTCGATAAGAAAAAAACGTTTGAAGTCGCACTCGAATACTCTGGCTTTGATAATGAACGAGCGAAAAATTTCTATGTACTGTTTCAAAAACTATTTTTAGAGAACTATTTAGATATCGATTTCAGCACGGCTTATCGTATTTCTCATGAACTATCGAAAGACTACAAAGGCGATCCTGCGAAGCTGCGTGATGACTTTGTTAAAATAGTCAAATACTGCACAGATGAAAAAGAATTTAGTTTAGGAAAACAGCTGTGTATGGATTTAGCGTTACGATTGACCAAGTATACTGAGTTATATCCGAATGGCCTGTACGATGAGTTTAGAAAATTCATGGTCTATATCCAAACGAACAAGCATTTAGGTTTCAACTTAAGAGAAGCTCTGAATTTATCAATTCGCGTTTTATCAAAAGGACCAAAAGCGTCCAGAAATTTCAGACAGACAATTGATTTCGCTCTGAATAAAGGCGAAAAATTAAATCTCCCTGAACTTCAAGCGTTTCAATTAGCGCTGATTATTTCTGATTACTCATTCGATCCAACTAAAAAGAAACCGGACGAACCCGCTCTAGCAGCCGATGCAAAATCCGAAAAAAAAGATGATAAAAAGCTTAAATAAATTTCTCTTATTTTTGGTCACGCTGACGCTGACTCAAGTTCATGCTCAGTCTAAAGGTGCTGATTTAAAGCGCCTCTCTTCCGTTGAACTGCAGTGGGAAGATACGCCTGGTGCCTTCATGTACGAGGTCGAAATTTTTAACTCTAAGAACAAGCGACTTAAAAAATTTGTTTCTAAAACAAGCTTATTCAAATTTAAGTCTACCTCTGGAAAAATTAAAATTCGCGGACGCATTCTCGATGCCTATGGAAAGAAAGGCCTATGGAGCGAAATCATCGAAACGACGGTTCCACCAGAAGATATCAAATTCCCGCAAGGCGATACGAAGCCCATCGAAGCCAAAGCTAATAACACGACATTAAAGGGAAACGTAAAGCTCGATTGGCCTGAAGGTATTCAAGCGAAACAATACGCAGTCAAAGTTTACGATAAAGACAACAAGGTAGTTCTAGAAAAAACGGTGTCGACCCTCTTTGTAAATTTTGATTTGGATATCGGAACATACCAATACTCTATCACCCCAATCGGAAACGATTTTATACTGGGAAAAGAAATCATGTCCCCAAGAAAAATCGAAATCGGTTCCGCACAACTACCGGACGAGCGATTCGAAGTGGTACGTGGACCCAACAATAATATACAAATTAAAATGCCGAAAAAACCAGGTTTAGAAATATATGGTGAACTTGAATATGCCCATCATATGGCGGAAGATTGGGCGCCAGTTTTGGAATATAAGCCATTTACTGAAGCTGTATGGTCACCAGAGACGAAACTAAAACCAGGTCGTTACAGAGTAGGGTTTTGGGTCAGACGCACCGGCTGGGTTGACTCTGGCAAATTCAAGCATGAATTTGTAATCAAACCAACCGAAGCCGAAATTGCCGATACTACCTCGCAGCCGTAATCATTAACATACCTTCAAAATCAATAGTGATATTGACGTTCTTAAGTTCATTGCCTGAAAATCTATTTTGCTGCAATAAACTTGGTAAATGAACTGACTGACCAGAGAGATTTTTAATTTTAACAACACCAGATAATTTCATTCCTGGAACTAGAACGCTCGCACCTTCGATCGACAATTCATCTAGCTCTAAGATCTTCGCACCTTTAAAGGCACCTAATACATTGGCTGCTTCTTTATAGAAATCATCAGCTAAAGTTACTTTTGGAATTGCACCTGGACGTTGATCCACGATTTTAAATGCGTTTCCATCAACTACGAAACGATCCGAGTAAAACTGCATAAAGAAATCAAATGCCGATTTAATAGGAGCAAAATACTGTGTACGGTAATCCTTACCAATATTTAAGAAATGCACTAATGGTTCACCATTGAAAGTCTCACGATATAAGCGATCTAGTTTCAACACGACTGAACCCATCGCGCCTTCAAGCTGAACGAAGCTCTTTTCAACGCCGTCCGCTGATTTTTGTTTTTTAGTATTTGTGATTAGATCCGGCGCAATCAATGCCAAAAGTTTTTCTTTTCCACCCACCTTTTGGGCCAGTTGTGTCAGCTTTGGCTGAAGCGCATTGTAATTCACGATAACCATGTTTGTATTAAACATTGCTTTGTTATCTTTTGGACGTAAACCAAGAGCACCGAATAGATCCGTTTGCTCTGGGTGGCCATTCTTAGCCGCCGTTTCCGCTTGTGCTTTTTCAACGATAGTTACGTACTCTTGTCCTTTAGAGTTAAAACCGATGGCGATCTGACCACCTTGTCTATCTAATGCTGTTTTTTCCGTTGTTACCATAACTAGAGGCAATTGTTCTTTTGCCATCCAGCCAACGATATCAGAACTTGGCGTACTCATTAAGTCTTCACCGTTTCCGATCACGCCAATCAGGGACTCGCCCTTTTTTGTCTTAGGAAGCTTGTTATTTAACGTGGCATAAACTGCTTCAATTGCAAATAATCCGTGACCGGCTGGAGCTGATCTTTCTTTTGTTAAAGCACCCGATTCGCCGATAGTTGGAATGTGAAATTGAACCGTAGGACCCGAACGAACCTCACCCTTTTGCGCTGCCAGATCCGAAAGCGTTTGGCCATGCAGTAACGAGCTTGGCTTTGTCCACGTTGTTTCGATGCTAGCTTGTGTTTCATTACTGACCACATCGTGGAAAATAACTTGTTTGTATTTATCTGACTGAGCTAATAATTGCAGGATCTGAAGTTCCGCAATATTTAAAAGGTACGTTTGACCGTCAATCGTAACTTCAGCATGTAGATCGGTTCCTTTTGAACCGATCTTAATTGAACCGGTTTTACCCAGTTTTTGATAAACGTCTTTTAAGAACTCAACACGCACGATACCAGAACCTGTTCCCGCCATTAACTTTTTCACCCAGAATTTTACTTCCGGAGTAACGGCTTCGTATTCTGCTTTTTTAGTAGCGATCGCCGCGTAGTCAGTCACCGGAACTGATTTCATCAATGACTTGCTAGCAATGGCTGTTGGAACAACCATCGTTGTCTTTCCAAGTGCTTGAGCTAAATTTTCATGATCAGCGATTACAATAACGGAACTATTCTTTTTCGAACTTTTTGATTCGCCGTAGGCGCTCATTAATACTTGAAGGTATTTGAAGTTGATTTCATCGAGACCTAACGAGTCCTGAATTTTCTTTAATGTAGAATCGCTAACTGTGCCTGCTGGCTGAGTTAAAATTTTAGTAGTTACACTTAGATTGCCATTTCCGTAAACGTGAAGGCACTCTAATTTACCAGCTAAGGCTGTTTGGAACGAAAATACAGATATAATCGCAATACTAGATAATCGAACCATTTCCTACCTCTCTATGGATATCGTTCCAAATGTTGTGGGATTAATTGATATCGTTCCAAATGTTGTGGGAT
>DDVI01000001.1 GCA_002345205.1 Bdellovibrionaceae bacterium UBA2316
TCAACTAACCCTGGGACATCCTCTTACACCGATACCTCGGGCCATAAAGTAGCCTTTGAGCTTGAGATAGCTGTTAAATCCAAAGAGAGATATAGACAAAAAATTAAACGCTATATCGACATTGTTACAAACTCGGAAAGCAGCAAAGAGCTCTTTGGTAAAGTTCACTATGTTTGCCAAAAACAAACCGTTCTCGATTTCTTAAAATTTGAAACTCAAATTTACCAATCGCTATTTCAGTTTTCGCTCGAGTCCGAAATATTCAAGTCAACAGGAGAACTTTTATGATACGTGATTTTACCTACCTTCAAGATAAGTTTAATAAAAAATCGCAGGACAAAGTTGTTTTAGGTAAAGTCTCAGGCTCGCTTTGGCGCGAAGAAGTTTTAACTGAAGGACAACTAAATCATCACGTCCATATTGTGGGAGCCTCTGGGTATGGAAAAACAGTTTTAATTTCCCATATTGTGAGACAACGAATTTCACAGGGAAAAGGACTACTTTTCATAGATTTGAAATCTGATATGAATACCATTCTAAAGTTCACTCAGTATGCAGCCCAAGCTAATCGAATTGAAGATCTCGAGATATTTACGCTATCTGAGAATAAAAACTCGGTGACATATAATTTAGTCCAAGACGGTACCCCTACCCAACTTAGGGATCGAATCATACTAAGTTTAAATTGGAGCGAAGAGTACTATAAAAATCAAAGCAGCAGTTTTTTATTACGACTTTTAATTTTGCTTTGTTGGCTAAGAGACAATCAAGATTTGAATTTTCATCTTGGAACTATTCTAGATTGCGCAAGTTCTGTTCAAAAAATAGTTGAGTTAAGCAATATGGTACCGATGGAAGAATTGAAAATGAAAGCCAATGGTCAGAAGTTAATGGAGTTTTTAAAAGAAAAAGAAAAAGATAACTTAAATTCTCTTCAGGGACTTAGAACTCAAATTGAAAGTATAGTCTTATCCGACTTTGGCGATTTAATAGCTAGCAGTGAAAATGGTATTAATTTATTTGAAGCTTATCAGAAATCCAAAATTATCTTCTTGTTCTTGGATTCGCGTAGATATGGCGAAACTGCAAAATCGTTAGGTCGATTTATTCTTCAAGATCTAAAATCGGTTTCCGCTAAAGTTGACTCGGATATACCAATCGAACAACGAAAGCCGTTTTCAGTAATAATAGACGAATTTTCAGATTTAGCTTCGGAAGATTTTATAGGTTTCCTAGATAGAGCCAGATCTTCCCGAATGTCGATTGTATTAGCCCACCAAGAGATATGCGATTTGTTGCGTGTCTCGCCAGAATTTGCAGGTCGACTGATGGGAAACACGTCTACCCTTTACGCCTTTTTGCAGAAACGCCCCGAAAGCGCTGAAATAATTTCCGGAATGGCTGGAACTAAAACTGTTTGGAAACAAACGATGCAAACAGAGCGGATATGGTTATTAAATTTGGACTCGGGAAACGGTACCCGACGGGAAACCGAAGAGTTTGTGATTCACCCGAATTTGATTAAAACTTTGCGAGTTGGAAAGTGTGTTTGCGTAAAGAAGTACCCATCATCTAGGGCGTATTTGGTCGATGTTAACTCAGATGCGTCCTAGGTCGAGTCACTTGTATCGGTTTGAGATTGGATAAATTAATATACCCATGGTATATATTTATAGATTTTTACAAACTAGACTATTGCGTTAGTTTGCTTTTATCGATATAAATATACTATGGGTATACATAAAAAGACAAAATTAAACCAACTAATACAGCGATGGCCGGATGGAAAAATCAATAGCTCTAAATGGCTAAATCATGAAGGCTATGGAGCAAACTTTATTCAAAAATACAAAAATAACAATTGGATCGAGGCCATAGGATCCGGGGCATACAAAAAATATGGCGATACAGTTGACTGGGCCTCAGCGCTTGAGTGCGTGCAAAAGCAACTTAATATTCAAGTTCATGTCGGAGGCAAATCAGCTATCGAACTAGCAGGAAAGGCACAATACCTAAAAATGAAAGAAACAAGCGTTGTAATCGTATCAAACAAAAAAGAAGCACTCCCCGCTTGGATGACAAAGGCCAACTGGAAAACAGAAATAGACTATAAAGTTAAAAACCTTTTCAGTTCCGATTTAGCTTTCGGTGAAAAACAAAACGGATTCGTAACAATGGAAATAGATAAAAGCTCCATTATAATATCTAGCCCAGAGAGAGCCTTCTTAGAGTACATAGATGAGCTACCAAACAAATCATCTTACACAGAGTCGAAAGAAATTCTAGAAAATCTGATTTCCCTCCGAAGTAGCGTACTTCAACACCTATTGGAAAACTGTACTTCAATAAAAGTTAAACGCCTTTTTCTACATTTAGCTGAACACACAAATCATCCGTGGTACAATAAAATAGATCAAAGCAAAATTAGTCTTGGAAATGGAAAAAGAGTTATTTTCAAGAATGGAGTTTTAGACAAAAAATTTAAAATTACAGTACCTAAGGACGAATCGTATGAAGGAATCTAAGTTCTATCCACAAATATTATTGCTCTTAGATGTTTTGCCATATGTTGCTAAAGAAAAATGCTTCGCACTCAAAGGTGGAACTGCGATCAATTTATTTGTTAGAAACTTTCCCAGACTAAGCGTTGATATCGATATAACGTACCTGGGAAATGAATCCCGCGATGAAGCTTTAGAAAAAATGGAACAAGCACTTCAAAGAATTCAAATCGACATAAAAAAATACATAGGGGCAAATGTCACCCCAAGTTCGCGACAATCTCAAGCAAGCGATGTTAAGTTATATATTGATAAAGATGGCGTTCAGGTAAAAATCGAGGCAAATCCAGTAATTCGAGGAGTTGTTTATCCCATAGTAACCAGAAACCTGCAACCAAAAGTGGAAGATGAGTTCAATAGAGAAATTGAGATTCAAGTAACCAGCTTACCCGACCTTTACGGAGGTAAAATAGCTGCAGCTTTAGACCGACAGCACCCGCGAGATCTGTTCGACATAAAGCTGTTGATGGAAAACGAAGGTATTACACCAGAAATCACCACTAGTTTTTTGGTGTATTTAATGTGTCACAAACGACCACCAAACGAGCTTTTAAAGCCAACATTAAAAGATCAACAACACCTTTTCAATTCAGAATTCGCAGGAATGACAAATATTGAATTTTCATATGCTGAATTCGAGTCAATTCGTAAATTATTAGCACAAGAAATCAACAATAAAATTACCAGCCCACAGAAACAATTTTTAATTTCATTTTTTGAGAACAAACCGAACTGGGATTTATTTTCAGATTCCAGTGTACAAAACTTACCAGCTATAAAATGGAAGATGTTAAATCTTAACAAAATGACTTCTGATAAGTTACAAGATCAGGTAAATATTTTAAAAAATATTTTTAATTAGTAAGAAGTCACCAGATGCAGGAACTCGATGAGCTTGGTAGAAAACTAACCAGTCCGAAATAGTCTGGCTTTTTAATGTCCCAAGTGGCAAAAAATCACTCCGAGAGGTGGAGGAATTTGTGATTCATCCAAACCTAATAAAATCAATTCGAGTCGGTAAATGTGTCTGTATGAAGAAGTATCCTAACACGAGAGCCTATCTAGCAGAAAATGCAATAACGTAATCAACAGGTACTACAACCTATACTTATTGGTTAGTTAAGCCACACACGTTTCTTCGCCATAAACAAATTAGTAGAGAATTTACTCTCAAAAACCAGTTTCTCCTATTATAAACGCAATATTGAATCATTATACTTTATAAGAGATATTAAAAATTGTTGTGG
>DDVI01000050.1:0-2354 GCA_002345205.1 Bdellovibrionaceae bacterium UBA2316
AAGTTGGGCAGCGCCATAGCCGATCAGAATCTCGTATGCAAAAGTGTATTAAAATGAAAATCTTTTTGAAAAAGTCAGTATTGATTGCGATGGCACTCATTGGCACGGTTTCATTAAGTGGCTGTCTTAGCGGCGGAGATTCGGGAAGTACGTCGGCGCCAGCATCTTCAACGCCGACCACAAGTCCAACAACAAAAGATTTTGGATTTTCCGGCGTCAGTTCTGTGACTGCGTTGGGTTCTACATCATTACGGATTCAGTGGAGTCTTGCAACGGACTCTTCGGTGCTAGGGTACAGAATTTACGAACGTACTGCTGACGGAACAATGAATGCTATCGCAGAAGTTTCATCATCAACGACAAGTTACAATCATTCATCGTTAACAGCGGGAACATTTCATAACTATGTGGTTCGAGCTTTTGATGCGACTTTGAACGATGGAAATTCAAATTTTAAAGGAAATTACACTCATTCGGGTGCGACATCGGTATCTATCACTGGAACGACGACGGCCACAATCAATTTTGCAGCGGCTGGAAGTTTTGCGGACTCGGTAAATGTTTATGGCACGTCCAGGGGAGTTACGACATTATTAGGTAGTGCTACGAATTCAGCGACTTCGTTTTCAGCGACAGGCTTAAAATCAGGATCAACTTATACTTTTAGCACGAAAGTTGTGGCCGCAGGAATAGAGTATGATAATTCAGTGTCACAATCTGCTCAGACTACTTCGCAGACTTCGACGAAATACAAAGGTGTGATGCTTGTTCAGGCTTATGGCGATGCGCCTGGTGCTCCGACAGGCACACCGCAATCTAGAAAAACGGTGATTACTTGGAATGCGTTCACGGGCGCAGTCAGCTCAACAGCCTATTCGCTGGTTAGAACTGGCCAAGGTGCAGTGTTGGATTCAACTACAACAACAGCCTGTACAAGCAGCCTAACAACTAGTTGTCGAGTCTGCACAGCGACCGGTACCGGGACTAAAACCTGTAGTGATACAAATGTTGCCGCAAGCCCTCAAACCTACGATTACACAGTCGTTCTGGTTCCGACAACTGGTTGGCCAGAAGAAATGCCAGCGGGCGACTCGGCTTATCGAATTACAGTTCAAATACCTCCTGATAATATGGTTTTAGTTCACAGAGACGCCGCAAATTATGAAATGTGTCAGCTGATGGGTCTTTCCAGCGATGCGCTTAACCATCAACGTTGTGTCTACACTGGTATCGGCGCTTTGCCGTATTCTACCGGCCCAACAGCGTCACCATTGAATTTAACATCGGGCTATTATGATTTTGGATATAACATGTTCGTAGATCGTTGGGTGGCCGCTTGCAATTGGACAAAAAGCCAGGCTACGGGCGGAACAGGTATGTGTGGTGCTTCCAACACGGCAGGTGATTGTTTTGGAACTGCAACACCAACTTCAACCATTGGTACTCAAGGAAATGTATACTACGATACTGATGGTGGTACTTGTTACTATCGACAATCCGGCGGCTGGGTTGATTTAAACAATTCAAGTCTGAGTTCGGCTGAACGTGCTTTAGCTTATACCGTAGACCCAGTATCAAATGGAGGATTTAAGCCGCCTATGGTGAACATTAATCAGTCTAACTCAATGTCCACGTGTCAAGCGGTTACGGACGGATACTACGGATCAAAGCGGTTGCTAAGAAATAGAGAGTACAGGGCGATGGCTGCATGGAGGACCTTGACGGGAGAACCCGATATGTCTGGCGTATCAGACCCACTTACAGACACTCAGATTTCAAGTTACGAAAGTACGAGTGGCGCAACAACTCACACGACTTTAAACTACTGCAACGCTAACACGCATTCAGGGATAACTGCCACTACGTTTACGGGCACAGAACTGGCGCGAGTTGCAGCGGGTGGACCAGATTCATTTAATATTGGTAGTGTAGGAACCAAAAACTGCGTATCTCGATATGGTGTTCAAGATCATGTCGGCAATGTCTGGCAATGGGTAAGTGACCAGATGACATGCAGTACAGCGTCTCACACGTGTACGGGAATTCAATCAGCTATAGATACTTCAAATGGTTACTCATCGAGTTTTGATATGAATAACTTTCTATTTAATGGAGTCATTGGTCCGGGCGGGACAATTGCTGGTCAAACGGGCCCCAATTATACATCTGAATGGTCAATTTCGAGCTCAGGTTTTGGAGCCAGTTATTTTAGTTTCCCTTTAGGTTTGCCGATGGTCGGCACCGATGGCGGCAATGCTAAGTCCGTTGCCGCTAATTCGGCAAAGTTTCATGGCGATTATATCTACCTTTATACCGACAACGGTAATACTTCGCGCGGTCTGTTTGCCGGGGGC
>DDVI01000050.1:2672-5959 GCA_002345205.1 Bdellovibrionaceae bacterium UBA2316
TCGGCTTCCGCTGTGCCTTGCCTGCCGAGTGACGTGATTGTTGACGGCAAACTTGCCGCTGTAGCGGCAAGAAGTGGCCGAAGGACACTGGTTTGACGGCAAGAATCGCGATTCCCCTATCTATTATCAAAAAGTTTTTGAGTTAGAACTCTATATCCAATGACACATCAATATTTCGATACATCGCGCAGCGATCGATATTTTTTTTGGTCCTATTTGCGCTTAAATATAAAGCAGAAATAAAATAATGAAGTTGATTGATTGAAATATTGAAATCAAGGTAGTAAATAAAAAGTAAGCAAATTACTAGATTTTTGTTTTAAAGTCACCGTCCAGTAAACTCTAACAGTTATGGAAAAAAATGTGGGTCTCAATTCAACAAGTAGCAAAAATGTATGCAAAACCCGAACGAACTCTCAGGCATTATGCCGCTCAAGGAAAGATTATTGTCAGAAAGAAAAATCGAAGTTGGGAGTGCAGTCTAGCTTCAGTTGAAAAATTAGGATGGAGCCAGGTAAAAACTTTGGCATCAAGTCCAATTTCAGGTGATGCAAATACAAAAGACAAAGACAATCTGATTGAAAATCCAGAATTAAAAAATCTGGGAAACGAATCTAACTATTCATCAAGTAAGGAACTATCGAAAGAAACCAAAAGATTTGTTCTTTCTAATCTTGGCGTGTATCAAGAGCTACTTGAAATAACTAAAAATCTAAAAAAGAATTTAACTGACCACAAAGATCGGCAGATTCTTTTTGAAAGCGCATATAAGAGTATTCAATACATTGGCTATGGGTTTTATTGTTTTGATAAGGCTAGTAAAATTCAGTATTTTGGTCAGGCTAGAAATCAATTGATAAATTTATTGGTTCATATCGAAGTTAACTCTGAAACCGCTGAGGTTCTAGAAATTAAAAAACAATTAGAAGATCACATTTTGCCGGGACTAGGCGGACTTATTCGTAGATCTGAGAAAACTCTCTTGGGGAAAAATAATGGCCAAAACGCAAGGTCCAAAAATTTTACAAAAAATTGAATCGCTTTATATTGAAATTATCCCGATTCTAAAAAGATACCCGAAAGCCGAAAAATACACTTTGGCAGAAAAAACTGAAAATTTTTTTCTTGATGCTATCGAGGAAATTTATTGGTCTACTTACAACAGGATAGATCGCAGCATACATTTATCGAATGCTAGAATAAAATTTCAAATGGTTGGCTTTCACCTTAGAGTGGCCCGAAGAATGGGTTTTGTTTCCGAGGGCCTCTACGAAAAGATTTCTATAGAAATAGTGGAAATTGGTAAAATGATTTCAGGTTGGATAAAAAGTGTCGATAGGGACGAAAACCGTGCCGAAAACGTATAGTCATTTGTTTGATGAAATTTCAGACTTCAAAAAATTACGCCGTTGTTTTTATAAGGCTGCAAAAAGCAAATTTTATCGTCATTCGATTGTACACTTTAACCTCAATCTTGAAGAAAATATTCACAGTATTTCGCAAGAGTTGCGCGATGAAACCTATCAATTCGGAAAGTATCGTTGTTTTTATGTCCATGAACCTAAGAAGCGCCTCATCGAATCGGCGTGCTTTCGCGACCGGGTCGTTCATCACTCCATACATCAGACGCTTGAACCCATTTTTGATAGTCAGTTTTATTATTACAGCTATGCTTGTCGAACCGGCCGGGGGCATCACCGTGCGGCTTTACTTATGAAGAAGTGGATCACACTGAATCCTGACAAAGTCTTTTTAAAGTGTGACATCAGAAAATTTTTCCCGAGCATTGATCGCGAAATTTTATTGAAAATTTTGTCAAAAACTATTACTGACGAAAAGCTTATTCGCTGTCTAAGGAAGTTAATTTTCAACGCTCCCAATACGGGGATACCGATAGGTAATTTAACGAGCCAATTGTTTGCCAATATATACTTGAACGAGCTTGATCAGTTTGTTAAACGAACGCTTCGGGTAAAAAAATATATTCGTTACATGGATGATTTTGTTTTGATCGCAGATTCTTATGTAGAGGCCAGAAATTTAAGAATTGAGATTGAAAAATTTCTTGAAGAAAAACTGAGGTTAGTTTTAAGTCCCCAAAAGGTTCAAATTTCTAGTTGCCGCGAAGGCATCTCTTTTTTGGGTTTTTTCATAAAGCCCAATGAAATGCGTCTGCGGGGAGATTTTTTTAGGCGTATGAATAAAAAACTACAAAAGGCTCGTTACCGAGCATTATTGGAAAATGACCATGATGACAAAAATAACAATGCTCACCGTGGAATGCTTCATCCCTACTTGATGACTTTAAATTCCTATCTGGGGCACATTAAATATTGTTCTAATAACAACTACTTGAAAAAAGTCATTTTAAATGTAGATTTAGGACTCACAAAAGGACTCTGAGATCTGTTAATAGGCTGCTGTCGGGGGTTTTTACTTCGCGCGGTCTGATTGCCGGGGGCAATTGGAATAATGGTGGCAATGTCGGTCGTTGGACGTCGAATTGGAATAATTCGCCCACTAATACGAACAACAATATCGGCTTCCGCTGTGCCTTGCCTGCCGAGTGAGTGATTCACAAGTGAATATGTTTCACTTTGCCAGAGCTAAATATAGAAAAGCTATTTTTAGGCGTGCAATTTAGAAATCACAAGATCCCGAGCTCCTGGTCAGGTCAACTTAATTGACCTGATGAAGGTATCGCTATAAAGGCGTGGGCTTTATTTAAACCCCACGCCTTTTTTTATGGATGTATTTCAATTGGAGTGTCCGTTCTGATGGCTTCCGATAGAGCGTCTTCGGAGAATTTTCTGACATTAAAATGGGACTTGAACTGTGATGTTTGCGTCTCAAATATCCATTCATAAAAACCTTCTTGCAGAGTTCCACTTTTTAAAACTATTAACGCGGGCTCATTTTTGTTTAAATTCTTCTCTACGAGGGCTTGTTCCTGATTGAAGTATATTTTAATTGAGCATGAGTCTGGGCATTTAGGCATAGAACCGACAACTATGTCCTTGGGGTTTTTAACTAGGAAAAGTGTGCCTTCGATAGGGGTCGGTAAATCAAAATCCGTGTCAGTTTCTGCAATTTTTCCAGTAGCTGGTTTTTCTTTTGTGCTATCTATTTTTTCGGTTTTGTCTATTTTCTCTGTTTCTTCCTCGGTATTATTCGTAGCGGAGGTTTTGGTTTGGTTAGATTTTTCGGTATCACCTTGAGTTAAGTTTGCATTTTGAGTGTACGTCGTGATTTGAATTCCGCTGCTGAGCTCATTCTTGATAAAGTAG
>DDVI01000088.1 GCA_002345205.1 Bdellovibrionaceae bacterium UBA2316
GCAGGATCAAGATGAAATGGTTATAGAGCTTCGATCTTATTTAAAAAAGAATCAGAAAAATCCAGAGAAAATAAAGAATTTTTTCCAAGCGGAAAAAGTCAAGTACGCAGCTTAAACAGTCAATCTATGCTGCAGTCTTGGTAATAAGTCACAACTGGGTCAAACGGCACTTCCAAATTGCACTGAGGATCAAGTCTTGGGTGCTGATTGTACAGCGGTTGCGGGTAAGATTGTAACCGGCGCACAGGGAAACAATATTACATCCTGGAGCAATGCGGGATCGGGGACGACGGTCAGCGGTAGTATTCCGGATGGGTATTATCAAGCAAAGCAATGTAGTTTTGAAGATTTAGATTTAACACCAGCCAATATTGCAAATGGTGTGAATATTTTTGGAGTTTTAGGAACAGCTTCTGGTCCCTATGCCGCGTGTACGGATGATGCCTTAAATGCGGCTCAATGTTCGACTGCGGCAAGCAGGTATGTGTACACAGCAAGCTATGGCGGACGAAGTGCCACGTGTTCAGCAGGACTCAACGCAGCTGCATGCTGGACGAACGCAATTAATCAGTACACGACAGGAACAGCAGGCGCCAATGTGAATGGTGCTGATGGATCGCTGTCAGCGACAATTCCAACGGGGTATTATGCGGGAACTGAAACAGCCACAATGAGTGATACGGATTTAGCGGCAGGTAACATTAGGTCAGGCGTAAATATATTCGGAACGACTGGAACATTTACAGGAACCTTTGCGCTCAATATGGCGTCAACTCAGCACCGTGATAGGACAACAACTCAAGTCAGTGTGCACGCGGAGAGCACCACGAATGCAGCGACGGCGTATACAAACAGCGGAGCCGGTTACCGGGCTGTGCCTTCGATTGCAAAAGACGATGATGGTTATACTGGAACAAGTCATAGGCCTGTGAATCGAACAGGGTGGAGCACAACAACCTGTGGTATGGCTGGTGCAACAATTGATCTTCGAATTGCAGATTGTGCCGCCGTATTTACAACAGAGGCCACCTGGGATGGATCCACTAAAGGGAATGCAGGACAAGGTACTTGGCGTTTAGTCACTAGAACAGGTGATCTATCATCTGCAAAGGGGCGTGAGGTGTGGCGAGATGAGCGAACCAAATTACTTTGGTCCTCTAAAGTAGGAACAGCGATGAATTGGTGCCGGGCGAGTGGAAGTAATTTTATTACGAATAATCCAACGGCAGAAGATGACCCCAGTGATTACTGTGACAATGCGACTTATCAGAACACAGGAACGGGGCCCGCGACAAAAGCGGTCAGTGCCTGTTTTGAAGATGGTGAAAATTATTTTACAACGAGCCACGCAAGTATTGATAACGCCGGGAAGGCGGGTCTTAACTTAAGTTCGACTCCCGTGGTCGCATGGAGATTGCCGACAATTCATGACTATCATATCGCCGAGGCCAATGGAATACGGTTTGTTATGCCGGACATGCTCGCAAATGGAGCTGTCGAGTGGTCGTCTTCCGTTGTTTCGGGCGATCGTCTCTATGCGTGGTACTTCGACTCGGGCAATGGCAGCGTGAACTACAACTTTCGTTTCAGTACGACGGCCGCCAGGTGCGTGGGCCGCTGAGGCGTGGATGGTATGATTGGATGATTTGATTATTCCTCAAGCTGTTCGCTTGAGGTGGCGGCTAGTAGCCGCCATTACAATTTGGACAAAACATGGCTCGTTTTAAGCATCTTGAGATCTATCAACAGTCCTATAAATTTACTCGCGAAATTTACCGCATAAAAATGAAGCTTCCAAAGACGTTAAGATACGATCTCGGCGAAAAGACGCTCAGCTCTGCGTTAAAAATAAATAGGGGAATTGTGGTTGCCAACGGCTCTAAAGAAAAAGTTAAAGTACTGCTTCAGATTTCTTTAGAAATTGAAACTCTTTGGATTTTTACAAGAATGATGTTTGATTTTCAGGGGATTAGTCGCGGCGAATTTGAAGTTATATCGGAATTGTTCTCAGGGTTATCTAAACAGAATAGTTCCTGGCTTAAATGGTCTCGTGATCAAGCAAAAAAATAGCAGTCAATTGATCAAAAACAAAATTGCCATTGTTGATTTCATCAAGTACAAGTCTTTCGGGGTTTCGGTCAGAGCCTGTTTTTTTGATTGAAAAAACAGGGAGTACCAAATTCTTCCACGGGAGTCCTCTTGGATTTTTTAAATAATCCAAGTTATAAGCTACGAATCCAGATTCGCCTCGATAAGTGGCCCTTCTGGAGGGGTGTGAAAAAGGACACTTTTGAATTGTTTGTGGTCGTCCTCGGTCGTTTCGAACAATCGTAACAATACGACGGCCGCCAGGTGCTTGGGCCGCTGGGCTTGGAAGTAAAACACTTCTTTCCAGTTAAATTTGAGACTGCGTGCATGCGATTTTGAATCGACGACGGTGGCAAAACTCAATGTTGTAAAAAAGGTTTCAATATTATGCTGGTTTAAAATACGTCGCGCAGACTGTTCGTCGCGAGCCGTCCAAAGATGTATTTTGTAACCGAACCCATGAAGCTTTAAAAACAAATCCTGAACACCTTCAAATAACGTGTATGAAAATCGGTTGGAAACATCACCCCATATTTGGATGGCGTGATTTTTCTTAATCGGACAGGTGACTTCAAATGCCGTAAACAATTTTGAAAATTCTGGATGAAAATTTTAATCGATTCTGCTAACGTGACGTTACGATTCAGAACTGAACTGAAGACGGTGCGATTGATTTCGTAAATATTTCCACGCGATTCAATTAAAGTTCCGTCGAAGTCAAAAATGATGTCAGTGATGTTTGCTTCTTCAATTTCAATAATTCGATCCAGCGGATGATGATGAAATTTAATTTGCTTATGTTTTAACTTAAGACAAAGCTCTGGATTTAAAATGGGATTTCCGGACGTTTGAAATGAAACGTGGGGATACTTTGCTGTGAACTGCTCGAAACATTCATCAATTAAAAACTCGGCGTGTTCGAAGCCTGTCAAATAGTGGGTGCCTGATTTTGGAAACGGAAGTTCCAGTAGCCAAACTGTATGTGAAGGCGTGCAAAAAGGTTTATTCAATTTGAAAGTACAGATTGGACGTCCGTTAACCAAGGCTTCGGTCAGCAATTTGCCGTGTTTTAAAAGCTCCGTTTTGTAGTCGCCATATTCACCAGGCGTGGCCACACGAAAACATAAATGATCACAGGTTAAATTTTGTACGGGGATTGATAGTTCGGTAGCTTCATTAACTAACGACGTTAAAAAGTGTTCGCCATCTAATTTAAACTGACTGTAATTAAATTCATTTTTTTTCATACCGGTTTAGTATCAAAAAGTCACGGTGATGGAAATTACAATTAACTTACTTAAAAAGTAACTAACTATGACGTTAGCTTAACCGCCATTTATGGGATAGGCATACATGATAACGTTTGTGACATCGCCATTTTGAAAAGTACAGGTACCGTTTGATTTATAGTCGCCTTCGCCTTGGTACGCACCAAAGTTAGGGGAGTAAAGGCATTCTTCATCCGATTCACATAAAGTGTTATCATTTCCGATACCATCGCCATAGATTTCCGTGGCGTTAATAAGAAACGTATGAGGTGAGGGGTGAGAATCAGCAATTACCTTACTGCCATGAACCGCAGCGGGGCAAAGGGCCCCTGCCGTAAATGCATCATTTGCATTTAAGCCATCGCCGCTTTTGTTATTGATTAATGTGTCTCCATTGCGCACGCGAAAATCCTTCAAGACGCAGTTTCCAGAATCGCATTGATTGTATGTTAGTGAAGACCAAGAACGAAAGTTATTTTCAAAGTTTAACCAGTCTGAAATTGATGTCCAAACTATTGGACTAGCGGAACCGTGGGCATTGATGCTGTCCGTGGCGATCGTACCTAAGAGTGAATTGGGTGTTGCAAAAGGGTAGTATACCCAGTTTGCATCGGAACTATTTAAATTACCACATGTGTTGTCTACGACTCCGGGATTAGCCCCACTGTTGAATACCCGGCAGCGAGACGTGGTGTTTGTGCTATCATCAATCAAAATATTATTCGTAAATTTTGTTTCATTTGAACCATTAAATTCAAAACCGACTGTATAGTCGTATAGACGTCTAACTGCGACTTGAGAAAAAGTCAGATATGTTGAATTTGTGATATAAATTTCGTTTGTGCTGGTGCTTGAAAAAAATTGATTCACAAGAGCGTTATTCGAACTGTCGAATTCGATTGAGGAGTCATTATTGGCCGACGTAATGTGGGTGATTACTTGGTTTTGGCCTAAAACTCTCAAGGAACCTGAATTTGTGGCTAAAACTTTGCCCAGAATATTATTGTTGCCATGCATTCGTATGGTATTTGCTGACCAGTTATTTATATGGATGTCCTGAAGAATATTATAGTTGCAATCAGACTCCAAATTTATGGCAGAATACCATGACGTGGCTCGCATAAACGAAAATTTGAAATTATTGATTCTATTATAGTTGGCATTTTGAATCCACAAGACCCCGAAACCAGTGCCTCCCTTAATTTCTACATCTGATATACTGTTATAGTTTGAATCGTGAATTAATATACTTACGTCTTCTCCGCCATCGTCGACGCGAATTTTGTTTAATCGGGAAAATGAAGTAAGACCGTAAATGACTATATGATCAACGTTTCCACCTAGACCTGTGAACGCACCTTCGACCCACTGATATTTTTGGCTACCTGAACAAACTAAAACTTTATAGTCTGGAGAACTAACTTCGCCGGAAGCTTCATTGCAGTTTGCGGAATTGCCACCGTAGGTAACTTTGCTACCATTTTTTACAACGATAGCCAGGCTGTCTTGATTTATATTAAAGCCATACGACGTGATAGAACTTGGAATCGTCAGAATAGTTCCAGCTTGGTAACCAGTCAGAACTTGCGTCGCCGCCGTTGAATCGGGGGCGGGGACAATTGGGTTTTCCGTGGTTGTATTCCACCACTTGGCACTGACACTGGCCATAATCGCTGTGTTGTTTGACTTCACGGTCACATAATTATTAAGCCAATCATTGTTAGTAAAATCAATAAGGTCAGAGAGTCCTTTTCCAGATTTTAAACTAACGGAATAAAATGTGGCGACGCCTGCGCTTACATTGCAGAGCCAATCAAATGCTCCTAGGTAGTCTGTAAGAGTTAAACCCGCACACGTAGTGTAACCGGTCACGATAACTTTAAGTTTGTCTCCGGCGTGAATGCACGCTTCGGTAGATCCGGTTTCGTTGCCTACGCACGCCGTGTCCGGTTGGTTAAAAAAACGAGTTCCTCCGTTGTTTCCTTTAATATATGAAAGCCATTTGGCTCCGTTAGTTGGATACGTCTTATCGACGGTAACTGCGGGAAGTGGGGCGACGTCGTTATCTAGAACTGTAAAGGACACCGAACTCGTTCCTAGTTCCATGTTCGTTAAAGCACATGAAATGTTAACTGAGAACGTTTCATCGCCTTGGACAATTAAATCATCAATAGTTACGAATGGTATTGAGATAGACTCAGAACCAGCAGGAATAAGCGCCGTTGTTGGGGCCGAGGAAAACCGCGTGAGCCCCGAGGTACCACCCGTTACTGAAAATTGAATTAAGGTGTCGGTCGTGGATTTACTATCTAAATTAAGATCGAGAATGAAACTGTTGCCTTCGATTAAACTCGAAGCAGAAATCTGTGCAACTAAAGTGATTTTATTTTCGACAGTTAAAGATTTTTGTTCAAGATGGGTGATCTTGCTATTTAAAAAGCAACCCGTACTCAGTATAGTACAAGTACATTGCTAACTAGGCGTAGTGAGGATTGAAACGGGAATATCTGCACATATAATATATCGGCAAAATATTTTAAATTTGCAGTTTCAAAATGAGATTTCGGATCAAATACGACTTTTTTGCTCAAGTGTTTCAAATTGAGAGCCGCCTTAGTGATAATTTATATTTCAATGACTGAATGAATAAGACTTAATGGTGATTTTATAATTTATTAACTAGGCGGAGGTGCCTTTGTTTCACCGGCGCGAGTGTAATTCCCGAGTTTTGCTCGCGATAGATATGAACACAAATGAACAGACTCGCAATGGCCGCAAAAAAACACCACACCGAGGTCACGGCATATTTCCACGCGAAAACGGCTATTAATAAGCCCGAGAAGATGAGTGCACCGGCGTGTTTAATCCAGCGGTGGGTCGAAATAAAAAACGGCATGCATGTTGGGAGGAAAAAACGATGCCGTGTTTTTTTCGAACGAGTAGTTCAAGCACTGGCCAACAATTTCACTGCGAGGTCGTCCCGTGGCAATCACGTACAAAGCAACGACCGCAAAAAATAACCCCATGCCTTGGCAGACGCGAAGACCTAGCTTTCGATTTTTTGCAGTCTCCATGTGTAAGATCGCTCCCGGAATCCAGGCGGGCCAAATGACGAAGGCGACAGAGATAAACGCGATAACGGCGGCCAAGTGCCATTGTTGAAGTAAGCTGTTTTGGAGGGTTAACCAAACCATGCCTTCGGCGGCCTGTTGGGCTCCAAAGATCAGCGGTAGGGCGACGAACCAACGCTGGTGATGATATTTATTCACGTACAGGGCGGTGGCTCCGGTTGTGGCAAGAATGGCGGACGACGTTAAGCTAGCTGTGGCAGAAAAACACATAAAATCCTCTCAGAATGATTAATTTAAAGCTGAGTCCTAAATCGGTGCAGACAGGAAGACGAGTAGCAAATAGAAAGCCGCAGCTTCATTTTTACGCATTTTAATGAAAAACTTAGAAAGAATCGGTTTACCCGTGGACAAATAAAAAGACCTGAGGCATATCATTAGCTTAGATATCAATCTAATGTGGTCGCGTAGCTCAGCTGGATAGAGCAACTGCCTTCTAAGTCCCAAAAACTGACAAGTTCAAAGTCCAATTCCACCGAAATATCAATCGTTTAGCCTTTTGTGCTGGATAAAACTTAGGTCCAAAGTTGGATAACAAATATCCAACTGGTCTCACCGTTTTCCCACCAAGGCTACACAATGAAAAGGTGGGAGAATTGAAACTCGCAATCAACATTCAAGAGTCGGCCACGGAGTGGTCCAGGTGGTATCTCATTCGAGAAAAAAATCGGAAAGGTATCGAGTGGAACTGTATTAAGCGATGTCGAAAAGTGAACGGCAAACTCAAATGGGAACGCTACCCCGCCAAAAACTATCGAAGCATGAACGAAGACGAACTTAAAAGCCTTCTTCGCCGATTGAACGCCACTTTTGAAACAAAAAAGAAACTCGCCGAAGAACGCTACAAATTCCATCACGCTTATATCAATACGTTTTCGCTTTCGGCTTTTGAAAAACACTTGAACAAACAGACCACTGTTAAAGCGTCAGCGGCCTATCCGATGGTGATTCTCCAAAAATATGCTTTTGACTTTTTCATTATCAAACACGATTTAGCCGACCCCAGTAAATGGCACTTGAAAGAGGATGATTGGGCCGAATGGCTTTTGGACCAAGAGTTTTCCTCCGCAGTTCTGAAAAGGATAATCTCCACCACGAATAGGTTTTTAAAATTTCTTACTCAAAAAGTTTATCCTGAAATGCCGACACCTCGAAAATTAGAGCCCATTGGTCGTGCTAAATTTAGCGAAATCAACTACCGTCGAAAAAAGAGCGGTAAAGACGATGAATCCAAATATATTCCGGCGGACATTTACAAAAAAATCTTGAAAGCTGTTGAAGATGAAAATGCGAGTCTTCTTCCGAACGTAAAACTCTGCTACGCTTTTGGTTTACGGATAAATGAATCGCTCGGTTTTTCTCGCATGAAACTTTTGAAAGAAAGCCTCTTGGTGGACGAACAAGGTGCGGGAGTTAAAGACGGCAAAATCGTCACTCGCAAAGTTAAAACAAACTCCCGAAAAGTTCCCTACTGGAACATGGCCGCAAAAGAGGCATGGGCTCTGATTCAACAAATCGTCCCCATGCACCCGAACACCTTGAACAAGAAGGTGAATAAAATCCTGAAAAAACTTGGGCACTCATCGCATGATTTTCGACGGACGTTCATCACAAATGCTCACCGAAAATTTCATTGGAAGGATGTTCAGCAGGCGGCGGGCCATACGACCCACCAGATGACGATGAAATACGATCAAGACGACAGGCAATTCTCGACAGAACTTGCGGACTTGGGTGACTAAGATTATTCAAAAAAATGATGCTGCAAGGCTGCTCTACGCATCCTTTATTATTGCCCTAAGTATAAGATTATATTATGCTTCGGAACGAGTGGCTCCATAGCTCAATTGGATAGAGCACGTCCCTTCTAAGGACGGGGTTCCAAGTTCGATTCTTGGTGGAGTCACCAGTTTTTTCTTACAGACGCCTGTAAGAAAATTAAAGGTGGACTCAATGGGCCTGTTAAAAATGATTCCAAAACCAGAAATGAACAAGTGGGCTCAACAAAAAGCCGTCGAGGTTTTGAACTCCATTCCGTCGCAAGATTTAATTTTGGAAGCTTATCTTTTTGGCTCTGCGGTGGAAGGCGTTTTCACTGACGACTCTGATTTGGATTTCGTTGTCGTCACCAAAGACCAAACCTCAATCAAACAACTTCAAAAAGAGGTTTATGCTCCTCGCTTCGCAGATATTGCCATTGATTGGATTTTCAAAACCAAAGAGTCTTTCGACGAAAGAAAAGATTTTGGCGGAGTCTGCTTCGATGCTTTTCATCACGGAAAGAAACTACGATGACTCCTCCGAATCTTAAAAAACGTCTTTATAAAAAAGAATACTCCAAGGAACTTTTGAATATTGCTTCGGGTGATTTAGATTCTGCATTGGCACTTTCAAAAGTAAATTCGGGCCGACCAGAAAACATTATTTTTTTGGTTCAACAATCCGTAGAAAAATACATTAAGGCAGTGCTTGTTCATTTGCAGATTGGTTTTCCTGTTGTTCATGACTTAGGTATTTTAGTCGCTCTTTTACCTGATGACAAAATGCCACCCGAAGGCTTTGGACTGACAGAACTGAATCCTTTTGCTACCGTTCGCCGATATGAAGAAGGGCTTATCCCACTGACAAAAGAAGAAATTGCAACGTCATTATCAACAGCTCAAAAAGTCGCTGAATGGGCTAAGACAATTACTTCGGCATAACTTATCGCATACCCCAATAGATCATCATCCCCGACGTTGGACCTGAATCTCGCTGACAGTACTACCAATCTATCTTAATGAAGATACAATTGAAGTAGTATTGTCTAAATAAAAATGGAGATGTGAATGAAAACAATTATATTGTCGTTGATTTTGCTCGGATCAACTTTCAACGCTTTTGCCGCTGAAAAAAAGGAAAGCATGGCCCGTACATGGAAAGCCTTATACTTATTTTGCCCATGATAAATCGGGCAACGGATCTGTCGTGCCCAATGGACAGCCCGTCGAAACGTCTTTAAAGGATAGTTATCGTATAGCCAGTTTCAGCGGATCGACTTTAAAATTGTTATTAGTATGGGACCGTACAGCTTCAAGAACATGCGTACCTGAAGTTAAATATCAAACGGATTGTTCCGTTTTTCAGTTTACCTATGCTGTTAATGGCGACACAATGGTGGAAACTCAAGTAGGACAATTCTATTCAATGGGAAACTATATTCCTGAAACTATTGAATTTAAGAAATAAAGTAACGTTATGTACTTTTAATTTTTGTGGACCTTTTAGAAAAACGAGTTACTACATATTGTAGGCCCGCCTAAATTGCCTAAATATGAAAATCTAACGACAGTTTTTTAATAATTCTATCCAATCAATACTTTCGGAACAATTTTAATATTACCTTCGCTAGCAAAAGAAATAACGTCGCTTTCTAAGAAAGACGACGTCACAAGTCCATAACTATCTATCAAATCGGTGCCTTTATTCTGTCCGCCAAATCGCTACTCGCTTTGAAAAGCTTGCACGGAATTTCAAATCTGTGTTGATGTTTGCCTGTACAATTATCTGGTTAAAACTTCAGCCAGCAGCTGGTCCAGTCAAATGAGGACACGCCCTATTTTCGTTGGAAAAACACCA
>DDVI01000089.1 GCA_002345205.1 Bdellovibrionaceae bacterium UBA2316
CAAATACTTTCGGCCGGGTTAATACTTGTTCAGCAATTGGCTCAATAGTTTGTTCATGAAGCTCTCGCGCAAATGGTAGACCATCCACTCGCTCTCGCTGCATAATACTGATCATTTCAGCATTGCCGCATTTCATTTCCACGATTACAGTAATCAATAGCTTTAATTCCGAGCGAAATAATTTGGGTGTCATTTCTTTATCTAAATGACCTTGGAAGATTTTTCGGACTTCCCCCCCCCACTGTATTCATATGATCACTAAGGATGTATTTATAAAGACCCTCTTTGCTACCAAAGTAGTAGCTGATCATTGAAATGTTTTGACTAGATTCTTTGGCAATTTCGCGTACCGAAACCGCTTCGAATCCTTTTTTTGCAAACAATGTCCGTGCTGCATTTAAAATACCAAGTTTGGCGGTCTGTTCGACCTTTTGTTCTTCAGTCATGGGATCTATTATAGTTCAAACGTTCGTTTAGTTCAAGTGATAAACTAAACGAACGTTTGAACTAAGGCCTAGTCCAGTTATAGTGGTTTAAACCATAGCCAGGATGGTCAAATTGAGATTGATTGGATTGGCAATAGAGTAAAGTAATCGCTTTAAATAACTTTGTTATTATGAAGCGTATACAGTTTGAAGTTAAATTTTTGCAGCGCCTTTAGATAGACGGCATCGGTTTTTTCCTTCTCGATGTAAGAGCTGGTTTTGGAATTCCAAACCTTCACGCGTAGTTTATCGTTTGTATATTGAGCCGACGGTTTACGCTTACCTTTAATAAAGGTCTTTTCACGCTGAACAATATCAAGATAACCATCACCATCAATGTCTTCTATCCAACCTTCTTTTAGAATTCTAACTTTCGATGTTTTCGACATTACTGCAAAGTCATTAATAATAAGTGCTAACTGATCACCACGTTTCACCGTCAGTGTATAGAACGTTAGTTCTTTGGATTTAATAGCTTCAAGTTCAAACGTCTGATCTCGGGGACCTTTAAAGACGGTAACACTATCAGAATCTATGTATTTGTATTTGCTTTTAGAGTCGGTCTTAAAACGGCCTGAAGTGAAATGAAATTTCTTAAAAAATCGGACGTCTTCTGCTTGAGCAAAATTAAAAATTAAAAGAGCCACACCGACGTACAATAGTTTCATTGTCACCTTACATTTATGGTAAAAGATCCCCTCCAGATTTACAAATTATCTATTCTTGTTGACCTTGAATGAGACTCTCAAGTACACGATTTTAATGATATATACCGACTCAAAACTGGGCATCCCGCAACTAGTTCACACTTTAAGAAACTCAGAACCCGTGGTTATGCCGACCGAAACTGTTTATGGATTGGCAGCCAAAATAGATGATTTGGAGTCGTTAAAAAAAATTTTTATTTATAAAAAACGTCCATTTTTTGATCCATTGATTGTTCATATTTTTGATCGCCTACAACTGAGCCAGCTTTCTCATTTCGAGTCTCCTATAATTAACGATTTAGTGACTAAGTTTTGGCCAGGTCCATTGACTCTGGTTCTACCTAAGCGTAGTTCGGTTAGTGATCTTGTGACTTCAGGCTTAGATTCCGTAGGTGTACGCATGCCGAGTCACCCGCTCGCACTCGAACTTTTAAAGACTGTGAATGTTCCTCTAGCCGCACCAAGTGCCAACTTGTTTGGTCAAACAAGCCCCACAACGGCCCAACACGTTGAAAACGATTTCCCTAATCTTCAAATTCTTGATGGCGGCCCATGTGACATCGGAATCGAATCAACCGTTCTAAAAGTACAACCTATCCAGAATGATAACGTTTCATTATCTATTCTTCGCAAGGGGGTCATTACCCAATCGGCTATTATCGAAGCGCTAATAGGCTCGACAACACCTTACGTGTGGGCAACAGAGATCGATAAAAAACATTCACCGGGCCATATGAAACATCACTATATGCCTAAAACCCCGATTGTTTTTTTTGATCAACCGGTAGAAATTGATTCGTATATTTCATCCATCCAAGATGATTTTAAAAAAATCCCGGATACGATTGAAGACGTCACCCTGATTAAACCCCAAGGCAATATTGAGCGAATTGAAAAACTACAATTTAACGCAGATCCCCTGATCGCCTGCCGCGAGCTTTACGGAAAATTAAAGCAGGCCTCAGAAACCGGCGCTCAGATACTAGTTTTTGAGAAGCAAAATTACATGATGGGACAGGTTTGGGAGGCATTTTTGGAACGGATTATGAAAGCCTCTAGCCTGAATTATTCCAGTAGACCTTAGTCAACAGCCATACTACGCTAGTAATGAATGATAGTCGAAGTCAAAAATCTATTTAAAACGTATCAGTTAGGCGAGACAAAAATTGAAGCTTTACGGGGCCTCAACCTGTCACTCGAAGCGGGTGAATTTACCGCACTTATCGGTGCGTCCGGCTCCGGAAAGTCGACCTTGCTAAACTTGATTGGTTGTTTAGATAGACCCGATCAAGGCGAAGTCATTATCGCCGGACAAAACACAAGTACTCTGAGCGAAGATCAACTAAGTGAAATCAGAAATTTGCGAATTGGTTATATCTTTCAAGCATTCAATTTGATACCCGTTCTTTCTGTTTTTGAAAACGTGGAATTACCGCTTGTTCTGCGTACTGACATCACAGCCGCACAACGTAAAGAACGAGTACTACGCGCATTAGACGATGTCGGATTAGGTACGTTTGTAAATCACTGGCCAAATAAACTATCGGGTGGTCAACGTCAGCGCGTGGCCATCGCCCGAGCCCTGGTGACCGAACCTAGTTTGATTCTAGCCGATGAACCCACGGCCAACCTAGATTCTAAAACGGCGAATATGATTATCGATCTACTGCTGGAAATGAATAAGAAAAGAAATGTAACTTTCTTGTTTTGCTCGCACGATGAAAAACTTATCAACCGCGTACAAAAAATAATTCGTATTTCTGACGGAAAGTTAGTTTAAATGTGGAGCTGGGTCTTAGCTTATCGAAATTTAGGACGCAATAAACGCCGAAGCCTGGCCACAGGATTGGCTATTGGTGCTGGGTTTATCGGACTACTTTTGATCTCGGCCTATCTCTATCGTGCGCAGCTGGCACTTCAAGCCAGTACCGTTTACTTAAATAACAAAGGCCATTTAGCTCTTTTCAAAAAAGATAGTTTGTTTGAGTTCACCTATCGTCCCTCTCGTTATGTGATAACTCTTGAAGAACAAAATAAAATTGCACAGATCATTAAAGATTTAGAACCCGATATCGAATTTACGGGACGATACTTAACCGGAACAGGGTTAATCAACTATCACAATAAAAGCACTCCATTCATTGCCACTGCTGTGGAACCGGATGTGTATAAACGAATACTCAATCATACCGAAGTCAATACATGGACTCCCGATTGGGTGTTTCCAGAAACTGTGAATGATGCGGGAAAGTTTCTTGAAAATCCCAGTTTAGTTTCGATCACTGAATCGATGGGAATTTTATTGGGGAAAGAACCTCCCTTCACAAAATACAATGAAGACGAACGCACGATTCAGTTAATCGGTAAAAGCTTCTATGGAGAGCTTAACGCCATAGATTCAGAACTTGGTCTTCGCCACACTACGGGAATGGCCCTTGCCGAAGACACCAGTTTATTACTGAGTCTAGCGCAGTTACAGTCTTTGTACGCAACCGATGGCATTCAATACTGGGCGATTTTTTTAAAAGATGCTTCGAATATCAAACGAATTCAAAAAGAATTTCAAAAACGCCTTAAAGAACAAAATTTAAATATCGACGTATTTCCCTACTACGACGAAGAATGGGGAGCGTACTATGTCGGTTCGATTGGGTTTCTATTTGTAATCGCTTGCTTCTTTGTTGTACTTATATGTGGGGCCGTTGTTCTATCTGTTGTAAATACAACCACACTTGGAATCTATGAGCGCCATAAAGAAATTGGAACCCTGCGTGCTACCGGATTTCCTCCGCGAGCTATCTATTCATTGTTTTGGAAAGAGAACTTAATTTTGAGCCTGTTTTCCCTAACTGCGGGTTACATTTGCGCTGAATGGATTGCAAGCGCAGTTAATGCCGCTAATATAAAGTTTCAGCCACCCGGAACCCAAGGTGATATTCGATTTGTATTAATCACCAAAGCCCAAATAACTCTGATTCTGGGATTGATTGTGCTTTTCATTAACTTTATTTCTACGATCATTGCTGTTAGAAGAACAACTAAAGCTAACATTGTAAATCTACTTTCAGCTTCAGGAGGATAACGTGAAAACATTATTATTATTCCTAATCGCAGCCTTTACAGTCCGTGCTGAAAACGCGCTTGAATTGCTCAAAGAATCGGATAGAGCCCGTGGTGCCGTTGGTGATGGTCTATCTTGGGGATTAACTATCGATACGGAAGAAGATGGCGAAGCAAGCTCTCGCGAATTCGACGTCAAAGTCAAAGATGCGAATGCGCATATCGAAGCGACGGCTCCCGCACGCAATAAAGGTGAAGTCTATATTTTTAACGATCGCAATATGTGGTTCTATAAACCGACATTAAAAAAACCAGTGGCCATTTCTGCTCGCCAAAAATTAACTGGCCAAGCGGCAAATGGTGATATCGCTAGTACTAACTATTCTAGAGACTACGAACCCACGATTGAAAAAACCGAGGAAATTAATAAAGAAAAATTCTTTGTTCTGATGTTAAAAGCAAAAACGAACACGTTAACGTACGATAAAATACGATACTGGATTTCTGCTAACACAAAACTAGCAATGAAAGCAGAGTTTCTAAACCTTCAAGGTCAACCTTTTAAAATCGGTGAACTTACTTATAAAAACTCTGTTAAAGATGGTGGAAAGACAATTCCATTTGTTAGTGAGCTAAAAATCACAGATGCCAAGTTTTCTAAAAATGTAAGCATCATAAAATATAAAAATCCAAAAGCAGAAAAGGTTTCTAACTCTATTTTTAATGTGAATAATCTAAGCCGGTGAAATATTTACTTCGAATTGCATTCAGAAATGTGCGCATCAATTTAAAACCGTCGCTAGCGGCCTTGCTTTCTATTTCGGCAGCGTACATGACTATTCTAATTTTTGATGGTTACATTGAAAGTGTTTCTAGATTATATTTAAATTCGTACCGTCATCGACAGATGTATGGTGACTTTATTATTCAGAATCCTCAACTTCGAAGCAAAGAAGGAAAGGCCGACCCCATTTCATATTCGCTAACTTCGGAACAGCAACAACGCATAGATTCGTACCTAAAATCCAGGTCCCAAGAGGTCGTAGCCGCGGTAAAGAATCTTGAATTTGTCGGAACTATTAGTAACGGGCGTGTTTCAACCATTTTTGTCTCTCGTGCTTTTCAACAAGATGAAGGCTTAAAACTAAGACAACAAGAATGGGGATGGAATGCTCTGTACGGAAAACCCATCCATTTGGGTGAACCCGGAAACAAAGTTTTGCTAGGACAAGCGCTAGCACGCACGCTTGGATGTCGACCTAAAGAAAAACAAAAGGTGCTAACGCCATCTGGTGGTTTCCGTGAAGGCTTTCGCGAATTTAATTGCGATACGGAAGACATATTACTTTCCGTAACCACAGCCACTGGCCAAGTAAATTCCTTAGACTTCAAAGTATCTGGTATCACAGATGCCGGTTACCGAGATATCGATGCTCGCTACGTTATGGCCGATTTTAAAGATGCCCAGACATTAGTGAATACGGATCGCGTGGGGTACTATACTTTGTTACTTGAAGATGGCATATCACAAAACAAATTTATTCGTGATTTCGAAGAGATCGTAACGACTAAGGACCCCGCAATTAAGATACAACGCTGGCAAGATCATGCAGTCGGAGATCTCTACAACAAGACGATGAATTTACTGAGCGTCTTTCGCAACTTCGTGATTATTGTACTTGTCGCCATTTCGGGATTATCCATCGCCACTACATTTTCAAAAAACGTAAAAGAGCGTACTCGTGAAATTGGCTTACTACTAAGTTTAGGGTTTTATCGACGTAGCGTTTTAAATATTTTTCTATATGAAAGTATGATCTTAGGTCTTTTAGGTGTTGGTATCGGTTTGATGGCCGGCGGAGCATTTTCGATTATTTTAAATGCAAGCCAAATATACTACAAAGCGGGCTTGCTGTCCGAACCAGTCGTATTTTATGTTATTCCAAATTGGAACTCTCTCTTAATCGGAGCTTTGGGTTTAATTATTCTTGCGATCGTTGCATGCTATTTCGCAACTCGTTCAACATTAAATAAAAGCGTGGTAGAATGCCTACAACACTCTTAAATCTGCGTTTGCTATTTATTTTAGTAGTTACACTTGGCTATATTCCAAATGGGTGGTCCGGTCTTAATTTGCGATCAGAGAATTATTTTTACGGCCGATCCTTTAGTTTAAAACCCGTACAGTTAGATCCCGGCAATCGACTATTTAGCCGTCCCGATTACTTAGCGAATACCGATATCAGACCCGAACTGAAGCTTACATATTTGGATCAAAAATGGATTGTCCGTCCGCGATGGACCTACAGTTATGAAAGCATTCATTTTAATGACACAAATACAAACACTTATTCCAGCAAAGGAAAAATTGATTTAACCGATGCCTATTGGGAATCTATATTCACAGACGAACTCAGAGCTACCGTTGGATTGCAAGTCTACCAATGGGGTCCAGCCGAATTCCTAAATGCCTCTAATCCTATTTTTCATCTAAACACACAACAGCGCAGTACTATCTTTAAAGAAAAAGGCAAAGTCCTAGTCCGCCTTAACGTCGACTACACACAGAATTTAAATCAAGTGTTTATCTACGAACCTATTTCCAATGGTGAACGCCCTTGGATTGCAGACGATACTGAATTTAAACCAAAAGCGTTGGTTAAAACAGAATGGATCAGTGATTCAGGTGTTAACTCTATTGGATTTGTTTTCGGCAGGGAAGAGCGAGCCATGGGATTTTTTGGCGAATACTTTAGCTTTTCACCAACAGAAGGTGTTTCAATTTACCTAGATTCCAAGCATACGGAAAAATCACCCGCCTATTATCCCGGCGCCAATGATTATGGCAGCGAAAGTTTACTCTACAACCCAAATGCACATGCTGGATGGGCCAACTTCGGTGTTGCTGGAATTCGAAAGGAATGGAGCCATTTAGATTTACGATTTGAATATGTCTATAACACTGGGGGATGGACACCAGAACAATTCCAAGGCGCCAAATTAACTTTGATTCAGCAAAACCCAGACACTGCCAAAAACTTCACGCGATTTGCCAGTCCTGGGATCGAACTCCTAGGGCGCGGTTACGGCTATTTATCACTAAGGTTTTTTAACTTGGGCAAGAAAGATAATCACAGTATCGCCTTTCGTTATCTATACGCTGAAGGTGATTCATCTAGCACCCTCACAACTACGTACGATTGGGATTTTAATGATTCTATCAACTTCTTCGCCGAATTCTATGGATCATTTGGCCAAAAAGAAGGCGAACTCAACTTGCTTCAACAGCAATCTTTAATGCTTGGATTACGCTGGAGTCTATAATTGAGCTAGCCTTTTGGTAAGCTCATTCACATCGGCTGACAAAAAATCAATCAACTCCTAACACCACGCTAACACATTTTAAGCTAGTATCTAAGCAATGCTAAACACCATCGCTTTTGAAACATGGAAACGCGCTTCTCAAAACTTAATATCTATTTATCAATTGCGCCTGAATAAAGTTCTTCGCCAACAGGCAAAGTACCTTGTCTTTATCAACGATTCTCAATATGAAATCGAAACAATCAATCACACTAAAGATCTCTACGTCCTACTTAAAATGCGACGTAATTTGGAACAGGCGAATAATAAATTAAGAATCGGACTTTCTGAATTTGCGCTCGCGGATGACTATGATGTTGATGCGGACCACATAGTTATTCGAGATACTAAAACAAAAGCCATCGTCGGTGGTTTCCGACTACTGTCTTCGTTTCATGCTAAAACGTTTTTTAATGAGTCTATTTTCAAACTTGATCCTATTAAGTCCAGATATAGAATTATTTTAGAACTGAGCCGTCTATTCATCCTGCCTGAACACAAGCACAAGGACCTTATGAGTCTGGCGGCTCGTTTCCTGTCTCAATATACTTTAGTGTCCAAAACGGACGTTATCATCAGCAACCAGAGCATAAATTCTGGTGCCAGCCGAAGTGCGGCTCTCGTTAACCAGTACTTTAACACTGTGGGTTTGCATAACCCGTATTTTCAGTGTTCTCTTCATGGCTCTCATCACATTCCAAACTATCAACATTGGACTACATATTTTAAAAATGGTTTAAACGATTCAGAGATTTCAGAAAGTGCGTCCCTATTGCCCTCAGTTTTCAAGGATAGTTTAAATATCGGGGTTACTATTGCTGCCCCTCCCGGCTTTGATAGAACTACAAACCGTATAGATTTCTTGACCATATTAGATAAAGAAGATTTAAATAGATCATTGTGGAAAAAATCATTCTCCCATTCCGAATTATCTTACGCGTCTTCTTATTCCTCGCCGTAGCGACGATTTATTTTGCGTCGGCTTTTTACATTCATTTTACAGTTAAAGGTGAAAATTATCGACGTCGCCGATTTTCTGATAATGCGGCTAAATACACCAAGCTGATTTGTCAGTTATATAATATTAAAATTGAACTTCATAATTTTCCCAAAAGCCAAGAACCAGGATTAATTGTCGGGAATCATCTTGGGTTCATCGATATTCTTGTTATGCACTCGATAACGAAAGCCCTTTTCATTACGTCTGAAGAAATGCGTAAAACGCCATTACTTGGGCTTATCACCGAGATGGCTGGCTGCATGTACGTGGATAGAAAAAATAGGTCCAACATCCGCGGCGAACTTGACAGCATTGTTCATACTCTAAACAATGGTTTCCGCGTCACGCTCTATCCAGAAGCAACTTCCCATAACGGCGAAGAAGTTCTGCCGTTTAAGCGAACCTTAATCAGTTCGGCGGCGCTTGCCGGCAAGCCGATCTTTCCCTATTGTTTTAATTTTAAGTCTATTAACGGAGGTCCGTTTACAATTAAATATCGTGATTATGTTTGCTGGTATGGCGATATCACATTCTTCACTTCGTTCATTCGCTCGTGCAGTTTAAAAGAAGTTGTCACTGAAGTTATTTTTCTAGATCCCTACTACCCTAAACCGGAACAAGATCGCGCCGAAGTGGCGGATGAAATCCGCCGCCAAATCGTCGAAAAATTCAAACCAGTACAAAATATATAACTATGCTTTTTGAACCGTTTGGAAAATACGCCCGAAAAGGTCTTCACCTTTTTCGTTCTTCATGAGTATTTCAATTGTGTCGCCAACTTTCATAAATGGAGTTTCGGCTTTTTCTTTCTCAATGACCTCAATCGTACGTTTTTCAACTAAGCAACTAGATCCTTTAGCATGATCTTCGTTTGATACCGTGCCGCTACCGATAAGGCTTCCAGCTGCTAATGGTCGCGTTTTCGCTGCATGGGCAATCAATTGACCAAAGTGAAAATACATTTCGCCAGCGTTCGCAATTCCAAAAAACTGTCCGTTTAAATTTACGGTCAATGGCAAATGCAAACGTCCTTCTTTCCATGCAGAACCGAACTCATCCACTGTCAATGCTAATGGCGACAATGCTGAATTAGGTTTACTTTGAAAGAAACCAAAACCAGATGCCAGTTCTTCCGGGATCAAACCACGCAAAGACACATCATTAATTAAAACGACCAATTTTATATGTTTAAGCGCCACTTCTGCCGTTACTCCGATTGGTACATCATCAACGATAACTCCCACTTCGCCCTCGAAGTCTGTTCCGTGAGAAAAATCAACTTGCGGAATAGCTTCTGTTGGCGCCAAGAAACGTCCTGCTTCACCTTGATACATCAAAGGTACAGTCTGTAGTGTTTCAGGTAGTGGTGCCTTACGTGCTTTTCTAACTAACTTTACGTGATAGATAAATGAAGACCCATCCGCAAACAACCACGTGCGTGGCAATGCTGCGGCCATCAATGATTCACTATATGGCTTAGCATCTTTTAAAGAACCGCTATTCAATTGTTGATAGCGGTCTTTTAACTTCGGCTCTACTTGATTCCAATTTTCAATCGCCTGCAGAAGTGACGGAGAAATATCCGCCGCGTCTACATAGTTTTTTAGATCCTTAGAAACAAGGACCAATCGACCGTCTTTTTTATTTGCGTCTTTAAGTGAACCGAGTTTCAAAATTAATCCATTGTGAAAAGTAAATTAGCACCTACAGAGCGGTATGATTTTAAACCGTCTGCCACATCACCGAATTGTTCGAAGTATAAGTTTAGTCCCATTTCAGGCATAAATTTGAACGTTACACCGAATTGAAATGGAACAACCATTGACTTCACATCTTGCAATTTAACGACATTAGTATTGCTTGAAGATTTATCCAAATTAACAGACAAAGCTACACCCGCGTATACACCCATCCACTCTTCAAATTTTAACATTAATGCTAATGGCACATCGAAATATGTCAGATTCACATTAGTTGAATCTTTAGTTAAATCACTTTCAATTTTTAATGGACGTTGTGTGTACATCACTCCCGAACGAACCGCTAATTTTTCTGAAATATCTAAGTAACCAACGGCACCTAATGTGTAGCCTACTTGAGACGATGATGACAGACCAGTGGGTACATCACCTGATTGCTGACGGAAGCCACCTTCCACGCCAAAACCGATAGCCATTGAACAAACTGAAATTAAAGACGTTAATGCAAAAATTTTTAAACATTTCATGTAGCACCTCTTTTGGCCCCATACTAGCGAATTGACCCAAGACCGTCTATCAATTTCTAGTTTTGTCGATCAGCCACAGTGGGTTATTTGAAAGCGTATTCATTAAAGGATGCGCATGCCAAACCGAGTCTTCATAACGGATATGATGTTCACCCAATTTACCGCGCGCCATAAGCGCTAGGAGGATAAAAAATAACACATCTCGTTTAAGACTGAATTTTTCAGAGAATACTGACCAACGCGAAAACATGCTAAATAAGATTAATAGCATCATTAATCCACTGACTATCTGCAAAGGATGAACAGACGACATGTAGTCATAATCCCAATAGCACACCTTGCAATCCAAAAAAAAGACACTGCGATAGTCTGGCCAATGCATCCAGTACGCTACATCGAACGGAACATTCTTATCAAGAAACGGAATATTGAAGTGAAACACTATAAATATTCCGATCAGCGCAACCGCTTTATAAAGCTGACCGAGCAAGTAACAATATCGCCTAAGTGTTTCAACGTAGGAAACAAGATATAAAACATAAATAGGTAAAAGCAAAAACCCTAACACGCATAAGTCAAAACGTAGGCCCCAAACCATCATTCTCAGGAAATCAAATATCATAAACTCATGGGACGAGAAAAAATAATTGAAGTAAAAATAGAGACGAATTACGGCAAACGGAATTAGAAAAAGCAGAAAGAAATACAAGGCGTTTAGAAAAAAATTAGCAGGGCTTAGCTTTGAGTGCATAATATTAATGTAATATAAATTGGACTCTGGTGCTTTAGTACTGTCAATAACTTACTTGATTTATAAGGGCTATAAGTTCTATTCTTCGTCCTAAGGAGACTATACTATGTCACAAGTTACTCTTTACAATTACTTCCGCAGCTCTACTTCCTACCGTGTGCGTATTGCTCTAAATTTAAAAAATATCGAATATAAATATTCTCCCGTTCACTTACTGAATAACGGTGGCGAGCAGTTTAGTCCAACTTACAAAGCACTGAATCCTATGTCCGAAGTTCCAACATTAGAACATGATGGATTAATTATTGGCCAATCAGTGGCCATCATCGAATACCTTGAAGAGCAGTTTCCCAATCCAAATTTGTTTCCACGCGATTCACAAAAACGCGCCAAAATTCGCCAATTTTGCGAAAACATAAATTCATTTTTACATCCGCTTTCAAATTTGAAAGTTTTAAAATATTTGGAAGATAACCATGGCTACGATCAAAGACAAAAAGAAGTTTGGATCAATCATTGGTATCAAAAAGGTTTGAACGCACTCGAGGCGTGGTTACAAAAAAATATGGGAAAGTATTCATTTGCGGATCAAGTCACAGTCGCGGATTGTTTTCTAGTTCCAATGGTTTTCACAAGCGAGCGATTTAACGTAGACCTAAGTCCGTTTAAAAACATTATGAGCGTTAACTCTAGATGCTTGGAATTAGACGCGTTTAAGAACGCTCACCCATTTCGCCAAGTCGATACTCCAGCTGAACTTCGCATTTCTTAAGAAAAATGTTTACCCATAAACATTCGGGCGTAAACTAGTAAAATAAAAAGGAGCTCCTATGAAAAGGAAACTATTAATTCTTACTACACTCACAGTCGCCCTTACTATTTCATGCAAAAACAAAACTGAAGACACAACCGAGGATACGGATGCTTCTGCCTATGTAATGACCGAAGCCGTATCTGAAGTTAGCGGTCACGCTTCAGCCACTGAAGGCGGTAGTGCCAGTGTTGCTTCCATTAATCTAACCAGTGGTCAGCTTGATATCCTTGAAGAAGAAATTCAATTCGCAAAAAAGGAAATGCTAGCGGGCACAAATGATAGCCACGTAACTCAAGCGGCTAATGAATGTCGTTATTCTTCGGTCAGAACGTGTTCCGCAACTGCTGGAACTGTATCTTGGAATGGTTGTTCTATTTCTGGAACGCACGTGGCGGTAACTAAGACCGGCGGCTGGACAGAAACCTGGACAAATGGTGGCGATTGCTCTCGTGGCTATGTCACAGCTAGCGATAGTGTAAGCCGTTCCTCGACCGGTTCGACGATGAGTTTCCCTGCTGGAGGCAATATTACAACCGACACAAAAGGTGGAACGGCCTACGACGGTACTGTTTTTGTAAATGGTTCCGTAATCACCCAACGCACAAATACAACCAACCGGTCAATTGCGATGACGCCGACAAATTCAGCGCTACACAAAGTCTACACTGGTCGCAGAGGCGCCACGATTTTTGATTACTACGTACAACCGTCAATCACTGTGACGGGTGCCAAAACAAACGGAATGACTAGTGGTCTCGGTACCACATCCGCAAATCGTGCAATGTCTGGAACCGTTACTCTCTATCATAATTTAGCTAAGTACACCGCTGTGAATACTTTTAACTCAGTAACATGGTCGACCGCTACATGCTGCTTCCCCGTATCAGGAAACATTTCGACCACATTCACAGGTTCGGGCGCACCGGCAGGTCCTTATGTACTTACATTCTCATCAAATTGTGGTTACGCAACGTTAACAACGCCATCGGATTCAGCCGGTAGCCAAGTTCAACTTTCAAGCTGCCAATAATATTTAGTTTGTGTCTGTGAAAAGAAAGTTCCACTTATCGAGCGCAGGCACAATCAGATAAATCAAAACGCTGACGTTGATCCACATGAAATATTTCAACCAGCCTTGCTGACCTTGAGACTTAATAAATTTATACGTTTCAAATAAAAGTTTTACCGAAGTAGGAATCACTAACAAAGCGTAAAACCAAGACGCTTTGTAAAATGCCGGCGATAAAAACGCACAACCCACATAAGCAAATGTATACATACCCATTTGATATAATGTGCGCTCTAATCCCAATGCGACTGGCAACGTTGGAATACCACCCTCGCGATAATCATCTTTATACCGAATCGCTAAAGCCCAGAAGTGCGGCATCTGCCATAAGAATAAAATCAAAAAAAGATAGACGGAATCAGGTGAAAGAAAGTTTGAATTTATGGCCGTATAGCCAATCGTCACAGGTAATGCTCCCGGAATCGCCCCCGGAACTGCGGCATAAATCCATTTAGGCTTCCACCAATACGTGTAAACCACATTATATAGAACCACTGTCGCAATACCGAACACTAACGATAAAGGTGAAACTAAATACAATAAATAAAAGCCGCCAAACAAGAAAGAACACGCTAAAACTAAGCCCGCCATCGGTGTGATTTTCCCTGCAGCTATTGGGCGCTTGGACGTTCTCGGCATTTGCGCATCTAATTTATATTCTTGGACTTGATTCAGGGCCAGACTGCCCGAGCTTAACAGAAATGTTCCGCCGATCATTTTTAGAAAGTGAAACATATCAAAGATTCGCTCTGATTCAAAGCCGGTGGCGTAACCGGCAATAGCAGCTAGGACCACAAAAATCGTAATACCTAGCTTGGTTAAATCAGAAAATAGTTTCACGTTTAGACTTTACAGAGTGCTGGTTTCAGCAATACGAGTGTAGATATCTAAAACACTGATGATAAACAAAAGAGCTAAAAAGAAAAAACCCGTCGCAAAAATTAAGCGATTGTCTGGCTTGTCGTATTTTAAACCCATGAAAAACATCAACACCAAAGCCGCTTTAAAAGCCGCGATGATAAATGCAACTGGAGCCGCTAAAACAGAACCGTGCATAACATTGTGAAACAAGTAGTGAAACCCAACTGTTAACAATGTGCACACGATAAGCGCCCACATGACCCTAGTATAGATTTCTTTCGGGATAATGTGATGCGAGTGATTGCCGCCTGAATGATTATTATGTGATCCCATGCTTATGCTCCTAAATTAGCCTACTAAATATAGTAACGGGAAAAGGAAAATCCAAATTAAGTCGACGATATGCCAAAAGATACCCACGCCTTCAACGGGCGTAAAGTAATCAGCACCAAAGTCACCACGTTTAGCACGAATCGCCAGCCAGATTATTAAACCCATACCGATCAAAACGTGTAAACCGTGAAGACCCGTCATACAGAAATAAAAACCGTAATACATACCTAAATTAGCATGTACCGCGTGAGCATGTTCAACATTTAACAAATGCCCAGGTAATAAACCGTGGTCAAACTTCGCTTTGTATTCAAACGCCTTGATCACCATGAAGATAACGCCGCAAAGAACAGTAATCCAAAGCTTAGTTACCGCCTGGTCTTTTTCGTTCTTTTGCAAGTGGTGAATCGACATCGCCATTGTGTACGAAGATGCGATTAGAACCAATGTATTTACAAAACCTAATCTCCAGTCTAAGTGACTTGCGCCTTCAGAGAACATTTGCGGATAGATCGTGTGAAAAATCGCGTATCCAACAAACAAGCCACCGAACATAAGGATCTCGGTAACCATGAACAACCAGATACCTTGTTTAGCGCTATCAAACTGATGTTCAGCATCGCGAAAGTGGTGAGCTACATGAGCTCCACCGTGAGAGTGATTACTTGTACTCATAAGGCCCCGCATTTACTGTTGGCTCCACATCAAAGTTGAAATGAGGTGGAGGTGAAGATGTTTGCCATTCTAATGTTTTAGCACCCCAAGGATTCTGAGAGGCCTTTGGACCCTTGCGAATACCTTGAACGAAAACATAAAGACCTAGGAAGAAACCGATAGCGATCAACCAAGAACCCATTGTTGAGATCGCATTCAACGAATGGTAGGCCGGAATGTAGTCAAAATATCTACGTGGCATACCCATCGCGCCCAAAATAAATTGTGGGAAGAATGTTACGTTGAAACCGATGAAGATGAACAAGAAAGTGAGTCGTGCTAAACCTTCGTTGTACATTTTTCCGAACATTTTTGGGAACCAATAGTACATACCACCCATGATCGCCATCAACGTTCCACCCACCATTACATAGTGGAAGTGAGCAACTACAAAATAAGTATCATGGAAATGAACGTCAGTCGCCATAACCGCCAGCATGATACCAGTCACGCCACCGATTGCGAATAGGAACAAAAATCCTAAAGCATACAACATCGGAGCTTCGAACGAAATATTACCTTTGTAAAGAGTCGCTAACCAGTTAAACATTTTGATCGCAGTTGGAACCCCAACCAACATCGTTAGGAACGAAAACACAACGCCCGCGATTTCTGATTGACCAGACACGAACATATGATGTCCCCAAACAAAGAACGACACCGCTGCGATACCCAATGATGAATAAGCAATTGCCGTATAACCGAAGATAGTTTTTCTAGAGAACGCCGCGATTGTTTCTGAAACAATACCCATTGCAGGTAAGATCATGATGTAAACGGCCGGATGCGAATAGAACCAGAAGAAATGCTGGAACAACACCGGATCGCCGCCTAGTTTCGGATCAAAGATACCGACACCTGTTGTACGTTCAACTGCCAACAGCAACAGAGTGATCGCAAGAACCGGAGTCGCCAATACTTGCAGAATCGCCGTTGAATACAGAGACCAAACAAATAGTGGAATACGATGCATCGTCATACCTGGCGCACGTAATTTGTGGGTTGTAACGATGAAATTCAATCCCGTCAAAATCGACGACATACCCATTACGAATGCCGCCAATACCATTACAGTCGCTGCCGTTCCCGTTTTAATCGAGTACGGAGTGTAGAATGTCCATCCGGTATCTACCTTACCCAAAAACAGAGTCGACATAGCAATCAGAGCTCCGGCCATGAATATGTACCAGCTCGCTAAGTTCAATCTAGGGAAGGCAACGTCTTTCGCACCGATTTGCAACGGCAAGAAGAAGTTACCTAAAATCGCCGGAATACCGGGAACGATAACCATGAAAACCATGATGGCCCCGTGATAGGTCATAATCTGGTTGTATTGATCAGGAGTAAATAACTGAGCGCCCGGTTTAAATAACTCTAAACGAATTAATAGGGCGAAAATACCACCTAATAAGAAGAAAAAGAAAATCGAGCACATGTACAAGAGTCCGATTCTCTTGTGGTCAAGGCTGGTAAACCAAGAACCGATACCTTTAAACTCGTTAATGTAGTTCACTTCGGAGCCAGAACCATGTTGAGTTGATGAAGCCATATAAATTCCTTACCTATTTAGTCGTTTTCAAATATTCGATGATTGCCGCTAGCTCGTCTTCGCTGAGCTGACCTTGGAACGTCGGCATAACACCACCAGCAAAGCCTTTTACGATTTTAGCATTCGGGTTCAAGATCGATTCACGCAGATACTCTTCATTTATTGTCAATTTTGAACCATCCACAAACTCTTCTTCAGTTCCAAATTTTTGATAAAGAGTTGGACCAGCTTTTACAGATTTATCAGCAACCGAATGGCAACCAGAACACGCCTTGATCTGGAATAATTTTTCGCCTTTTTGAGCTAAAGGCAACGTGCTGAACTTAGATTCTTCTTCTAACCACTGATCGTATTCTTCTTGAGATACAACATGGAGCTTACCCAACATACCCGAGTGCTGAGTTCCGCAATATTCCGTACAGAAAATATGATATTCACCAAATTTATTAGCGTTGAACCATAATGAAGTATAACGGCCCGGAATTACGTCTTGTTTTATACGGAAACTGGGAACGTAAAAACTATGCAATACATCTGTAGATGTCATGATTAGTTTTACATCTTTGTTAATTGGAACTTTGATTAAGTTAGCCGTCTTAACACCGCTTTTGTATTCCGCTTCCCAAGCCCATTGTTTACCACGAACGTGAATTTCAAGAGCATCGGTAGGCATCTTACGCATATCGTGGAAAATCAACCATCCCCAAGCGAAAACTGCCAAGAAAATTACTAATGGAATAAATGACCATAGGAATTCTAGAAATACATTATGAGTGATGTACGCTGATTTCGCATGAACTGATCTTCTTTTATATTTCTGAGCAAAGAAAATCATTCCACCAATTAAAATAGCACACGCGATGAAGCTGGATATAAGCAAGAAACTATACAAATTATCCACTTGGTGCGCAATATCAGTCGCTGCTGTAGGCATCAACTTTTCCGCATGGGCCGAACTGATCCAGAACATGTCTATCTCCCCGTTGTTCCTTCTCGCTTTCTATTTCGAAGCCAGAAGGGTAAAAGCAATAACATTAATATAACTACAATACCGACCCCACCAAGACGGACTAAATTAAAGGCCGCCAGAGAGTATTTGTTTTCTTTTGGGTCGTAGTGAAAACAATAAAGAATCATTTTATCTACAAACGTTCCGATTTTACCTTCGGTCGCTTCATTTAGTGCTAATTTTACGTCTTTAGGATCGAACATGATGCCGCCCAAATAACGAGAGATAATTCCCTTAGGAGTCGTCACAATAGCGGCCGAAGAATGAGCCCATTCTTTTTCTGTTTCGTTCCATTTAAATTTAAAACCAACGGATGACGTAATTTTATCGATAGTTGCTTGATCTGCCGTTAGAAAATGAAAACCTTTTTCTGCTTGGGGACGTTCGTAAACATCCATATAGGACTTCTTTTTGCCGGCGCCTAAATCAGGAGTCTCTTTCGCGTCAAAACTGATAGCTAAAACTTGAAACTTTTCACCCGGGCTCCAGTCAAGACCCTTTAGGCCCTCAACCAAACCGTTTAAATGAAAATTACATAAGCCAGGACATGAGTAATAAACGAGCGAGATAATTACGGGGTGTCTACCATCATAAAAACTACCCAAAGTGACATCTTCACCTTTTTCGTTTTTAAACTTTAGGTCCATATCCACAGTCGAACCCAGTTTTTCTTCAATCCCAACGCCGTCTAATTCCTTAGGACGTTCCGTAGAGATAGCGGCGGCTGGTTTGCCATCATAGCCACCATCGGTAGCACCTTGATGAGCCGAATACGATGCGACAGTAAATAAAAGTAAAAACAAAAATACGAAAACCATTTGGTTTTCGCACTTTGAAGATAGTTTTTTTACGCGATTCGCAGTTAACATGATTTCCTTAAATGCTATTGAGCTGTTTTCGCAAATTCAGCGACTTTAGCTGGATCATCTTTAGATTTATTTTCAGTGATAGATTCAATAAAATGAAGAATAGCCCAACGATCAGCTACTTTTAAATGTTTAAACGCGGCCATCGAACTGTTAGGGATACCATTTGCCACCACGTTAAAGTGTGCAATCAGACTGTCGCCCTGAGTCCACTTACCTTCAACAAGGTTACGAGGTTTTGGAGTTAAGCCACCGCCTGCAGGGCCATCACCTTTACCAGCGTCGCCATGACAAGTAGCGCAATTCATTTTGTACTGTTTTTGACCGTACGTAATGATCTCAGGAGTTGATACCCAAGGTTCTTTGATATCAGCAATTTTGAAAACGGGGCCTGCTGCTTGCAGGGATGGTGCATTTGGATCGACAACATTTTCACCTAAATCCACTCCAGGATGTATAAATGAAATGTACGCAAAAAAAGCAAACACAAAGACCATCGCAAAGATGAAGGCAGCAAATCCGCCTCTGTTATGGACATCAGAGGATTCAGACATAGATTCTCCAATTTATTTAAGGGAAAAGTTCACAGTATGCTTTGATTAGTAGCGTAAAAGAAAAGCGTGAGCAATAAAAAGCTGTTATGAATGTTAAAATTTTTTGTGTTACGCCGCACGGACGAACCACCCAGCTTAAGAAATCTTGAGACGATTTATGCTTAAATTTAGAGCACGCATCAAGAGCCCGATCTATTTTTCTGAAAAAAGAAGTCCATAACTTTTGACCAAAATAACGGCGGGTCTTCAAGGTTCGGGCAATGCCCCTTTCCAATCAACGTCTCGCAGTGAGCACCTGGAATTTGACGAGCCAGTTCCTGAGAATCTTTGAGCGGCAAAATTTGGTCTTCTTCACCATGCAAAATAAGCACAGAACTTTGAACCGAGCCCAGCTGACCTTCCATATTAAATTCGCCAAAGGCTTGGGCAATTTTGAAACCCACATTTTGTGCAGCGCGAAACGCATCAGCCACCACCACCTTGGAAAAAAATCGCGGGTTTATATCAGGCGCATGAATCGTGGCTTTCATAACTTCGGCGACTAAATCTTGATCGGTCTGCATTTTTTCAAATGCCTTCATAACCGCGGGTTCAAACCGGCGCCCTTTAGCGCCGACTGGATCTAAAAGAACAGCTTTATCAATTAGATCCTGCAGCTGAGTCAAAAGCACCATCGCAATACTACCGCCCGTAGAATGGCCAACAATATTCAAAGACTTCAAATTCAGCCCCTGAATAAACTCTTTGAACTCGGCTGCCAATGACGGAATTGTTATGTTCTCTAAAGCTTCGACTGCCGAGCTTTTTCCACAGCCGCGAATTTCCGCCAGGATCACATCGCCCGTTAGACTCGGGTGAGTTTTTAATTTTGCAAAATCTAAAGACGGATACCACCATCGATTCGACGACAAATTGCCATGGATAAATAGAGTGGTTTTTGGAATGACGTTACGAAGAATTTCGTAATGAATATACTTTGTCTTATCAGCTGTGAGGTAAAATTTTTTCGACTCTAAAACTACAAGCCCGGACATTTTACCTCACACCAATTAACAAATCAGATTAAAGAACAATACCGCCGTCAACGCTGATAACTGTACCAGTGATGTATGAAGCTTGCTCAGAAGAAAGAAATAAACACGCGTTAGCAATGTCGTCTGTTTCCCCAAGACGCTGTAAAGGAACTTTCGCAGCCATACTCTCAAGAACTTCTTTAGGCATTGCATTCGTCATCGCAGTTTTGATGAAACCAGGAGCGATTGCATTTACCGTGAAACCTTTACGACCTAATTCTTTAGCTAACGTTTTTGTGAAACCGATTACGCCCGCTTTAGTTGCCGCGTAGTTCGCTTGTCCAAAATTTCCATAAAGACCAACAACGCTAGAAATATTAACCACGCGTTTGTGCTGAGACGCCGGATTGAATTTTTCAAGAAGACCTTTTGTTACATTGTAGATACCCGTCAAATTAGTATTGATAACTGCATCCCAGTCAACGTCCGTCATTTTAGCAAATGATTTATCACGAGTGATACCTGCGTTGTTAACAAGGATATCAACAGGACCTGGCAAAGCTTTGACGGCCGCTTCTACTGACGGTCTTTGAGTTACATCAACTTGTTGAAAAGTAACTTGAGATGCAAATTTAGATAATTCTTTTTGAGCATTGTTAAGTGCATCTTGAGAATAATCCCAAACTACGACTTTACCGCCAGCTTCTAAATAAGACGTTGTTAATTTAAAACCGATACCTGCGGCACCGCCGGTTACGATCGCTAACTTACCCGCAAAATTAAAATTCAAGCCTGAGTTTGTGTTCGCCATAAAATTCCTTTTCAAAAAAGTTTCCAATTTGTATTTCACATCGACTTAAAATTGACAATAACTCTTTATAGGGCTTTCGAAGCGAAAGTAGTCTTTTTGCTCTAGAAACTTTTGCTGGACAAAGAGGATTTCCCAGCGCTAGACCTTGAGAACTAGAGCGATTAGTTAAACGGAAAAGAATATACGATTTTGATAAAAAAATAAAATCAAGATTGCGAAAGGATTACCAGATGAGAACGATCTCCATCACCGGCACTGGCATGTATGCCCCTGAACGCGTTATTAAGAATTCATATTTTGATGAACTCTATAAAAAAGATATCGGCACATTTTTGCAAAAAAGCCGCAACATTTCTGAACGTCGATGGATGACCGAAGAGCAAACTACAAGTGATTTAATCCTTCCAGCCGCTGAAGAAGCGATGAAAAATGCGGGTATTTCTGCTAAAGATTTAGACTTAATTATCGTTGCCACGGACACGCCGGACTATCTGTCTCCTTCAACGGCATCCGTGGTTTCTCATAAACTACAGGCTTTAAAAGCCGGAACATTTGATATCAACACGGCATGTGCTGGTTTCGTGACCGCACTTGAAGTTGGTCAAAAAATGATGAAGACAGACAACCAATTTAAATATGTTTTAGTCGTTGGCGCGTACGCGATGAGTAAATGGTTAAATTTTGACGATTATAAAATTGCTTCATTATTTGCAGACGGCGCAGGGGCCGCAATTTTGACGGATGCTCCAGCGGGAACACAAGGCTTCTTAGCCTCAACGTTCTACACAGATGCTCAATATCACGATTACATGGGGATTTACGCTGGCGGCAGCTACAAACCCGTGACTCATGACGTGATTGAAAAGAAAGAACATCTATTATCTTTTCCTAAACGTATTCCACCGGAAACTAACGGTATACACTGGCCACGCTTAACAAATATTATTCTAGATAAGATTCAAAAACGTCCCGAAGATATCAAGCACTTTTTCATGACTCAGTTTAACGTTCAAAGTATTTACGAAACAATGGACACACTAAAATTACCTCGTGAAAAAGCGCACTACATCATGGATCGCTTCGGGTACACAGGCTCCGCTTCAATTGGTATGTGTATGGCCGATGCGGCTCGCCAGCATAAAGTTAAAAAAGGTGATTTAGTTCTGATGTTAGGTTCTGGTGGTGGTATGTCTATGGTCGCCATCGCTATGGAATGGGGATTTAATACGTAATTCGTCTTTTTAGGGGGGACAATGATTGCGGAATTGGATTGGTTAAAAAAATGGAGCCTGTACGCACCAAAAACGACAGCTGTTGTTGATGGCGACACCGGCCGAGAATTCACTTATCGCGAACTTTACGATATCTCCCAAAAAGGTGCGGACCTACTAAGCTCTAAATTCCAAGTCACGCGTGGTGACCGCGTCGCTATTATTTCCACTAACGAACTTGAATATATTTTTCTACTCTTTGCATTGAAACGATTGGGCGCCATCCTTGTCCCAATTAATTTTCGCCTGACTCAACGTGAAGTTGAGCACATTGTTGGCGATTGCGGTCCAAAGGTTATTATCTACCAAGATGCTTACGCGGATATCATTAATCAACTACCTAGCGCTATTAAACCGAAACCCTACTCAATGGATCAGTGGACGTCTGATCTGGGAACTTTGAACGCGAAAACTCATTATGCCGAAGGCGTTAAAGAGCGCGAGTTCGTTAGCGACCCTGCCGATCCGGCCATGATTATCTACACTTCAGGTACTACCGGATCGCCTAAAGGCGCAATTCTTTCTCACGAAATGTTATTTTGGAATTCAATCAATACCAGCTTGAGACTGAATATTTCCCAATCGGACACTACCGTTATCTTTCTTCCGTTCTTTCATACGGGCGGCTTGAATGTGTTAACAACGCCCTTTTTTCACCGTGGCGCCAAACTCATTTTCATCAAGAAATTTGACGGCGATCAAATTTTAAAGCTTTCTGAATCCCACAAAGCGACGCTGTTATTTGGTGTTCCCACGACTATGGATATGATGTCTCGATCAGATATTTTCAAAAATGTAGATCTGTCGACATTACGTTATGCCATTGTTGGTGGCGAGCCAATGCCGGTGGACTTGATTCATAAATGGCATGATAAAGGGATTCCAATACGCCAGGGCTACGGCTTAACTGAATTTGGTCCCAATGTATTTTCACTCAATCAAGAAGACGCGATCAGAAAAATCGGCTCAATTGGTTTTGCAAATTTCTATTCTGAAGCAAAGATCGTCGACGACGATGGCAAAGAACTGGGCGCAGAACAAATTGGCGAGTTAGTCCTTAAGGGTCATATGTGCATGACCGGCTACTGGAAAAATGAAAAAGCCACTAAAGAAACGATCAAAGACGGTTGGCTGCATACCGGAGATTTAGTTAAAAAAGATAGCGAAGGCTACTTTTACGTCGTGGGTCGCAAAAAAGACATGTATAAATCGGGGGGTGAAAATGTTTATCCTACCGAACTAGAACAAGTTATGCGACACTTACCCGGAGTTCGGGAAGTTGCTGTTGTGGGCGTACCTGATCCAAAATGGGGGGAAGTTGGCAAAGCTTTCATCGTTAAGGAATCAGCCTCAACCGACCTAACGATTGAAAAAATTAACGACTACTGCGCTAAGAATTTAGCTAAGTTTAAGATCCCTAAGTACTTTGTTTTTGTTCACGACTTGCCCAAAGGGGATTCTGGCAAAATTTTGAAACGCAAACTTTTAGAATTATATCCTAGTTAAAACTCAGACGGCGCCGGCCTAAGATTAGCGACAACTAGGAAAAATTCCGAGATGAGCTAATTGAAGAACTTAAGTTTATCACAACGAATTTCTGTCTATTTGTTTTTGGTTGTCAGTATATCTACATTTATACTGAGCTCGGCCTTTTTCGTTGTTTTACGTAGCCAAAGTGAAGACGAATTCAAAGTTCAAACAGACGAAGTGCTCAGCAACATCAGCCGTTATTACCAAATGCCCATTTGGAATCTGGATTTCAATGCTATTTCAGAAGTGACCGATACCTGGCTTCAGACTCGTTCTGGCGTTTTAGCTATTAATATTACTGACGAAGTCGGTGGACCGATTATTCAGAAAACAAAAAACAATCAATCGCTAGAGAGCCTTACCAAGCTGCCCCATACGCTATTAAGAAAAGGCAAAATCATCCATGACGAAAAACAGCATATTGGCTACATTGAAGTGTTGTTCTCAAGAAAGTCTTTCCTATAAAGAAAGCCGCTAATAAAATAAGAACACCCACTACCCTGTTAATAAAGAGAATGTGACCCAAAGTTATGCTTATTCCAAAAAAATACATAATGGGGTCAAGTAAAACTTTCTCAAAAGTTCTAAGGTCGATGTCTTTAAAATAATCTAGAACTGTTTCGTAAACTGAAAGATCGCTACTTATAATAACGGGAAGTAGGTCTATTCGGCCATTAACTATGCCTTTCATTAGAACAAAAATAAAATATATGGATGCGAAAATAACACCTGTGCTTATCCATTTCGTTCTTCGATCTAGTTCGGTCACAAAATTTTTATTGGAAAAAAGCAGCTTGAAAAAATAGAAAATTAATAGATACAATGCGCAGCCGCTTAACAATTTAAACCATTCATTTTCAATATAATAAAATACCGTTTGTCCATTTTGATAAACCAAAATGACTAACACTGAATACATTAGAAAAAGAACTAACCCGCTTAATTTTTGAAGCATTATAATACTGGTTCGATCTTGGATTTAATTGTGAAAAAAAGGAATAGATGTTGCACCACTGACGCATTAGGCCAACAGTTGTTGTCAGCACTTTCCTGGTTCACTATATTAATGTGCAAACAGAAAATACTCTTGAGAAACCCATTACCGAGATAGAAGACTATAAAATTCTAGTCTATGACTTACATTCGTCTGCGCTCGCAACTGATGCTATGGGCCTTCTTTCTCAGGATGCGGTTTTCAATTACGACGATGCCGCAAATATTTGGGGTGAACTAAACCCTGCATTATTTGACTTGCAACAAAAAATTATTTCTCTTAGTCAGGTCTACCAAAGTAAATTTGTACAAGATTCAGAACGCGAAATAGAAAGTTTCGATGGATGGTATGTGAGTACCGCAACCTCTAATACGCATTTGCAAAAGCATCATCATCGCGGTCATTCGGACATAAATTGCCTTTATTATGTTTACGCAGATATGCAGGATCCTGGTCCAATTGAAATTTATTTAGAAACTGACGAAAATAGCGCACCTCATGAGGAACATTATCTATTTAAACCTTTTCCAGGAGCCCTTATTTTTTTCCCTGGAGCTAGTCCTCACCGCGTTAGACCGTATGAACGCCTTCGTTTAACAGTGGCCACCAATATCAAATTGAAAAGCAAATAATCCCTTAAAATTGCGGTTGAGTTTTTTAAAATAGCGGACGAATATAAAGTGATGACGGGAAAAAAAACAGTTTCAACTTTTATATTAGCTTTCCTTACTGCGAGTCTGGTTTTAGCCCAAACGAAACCAACGCCGCCCAAACCGGTACCGGCTCCTAAGGCACCTGCGCCTCCGCAGGCCGAAGTTAGCCCATTTGAAAAAAGAACGTTCGCAGAAGGCGAGATAGCTGAAATCAGCTCTATCGCTGGTGGCGGAAATTTAAGAGCTATCGGAATTGCCACTAAATCTATACAAATGACCGTTTCCAAACCCAAAGCGGGGACTCGCTGCCAGCTGCAGATTTTTCAAACTCCAGAATCTGTTTTAATGGTTAAGTCTGCCAGCGCCAGTAATGAGCGATGTATAATGGATGGTGAAATTTCGGTTCCTGCCGATGTCAGCTATAAGGCATCTGCAGAAGAAGGTAATTTAAACATCACAGGCGTAAAATTAGTATCTGAAGTCAGCATGGGTTCGGGAGATATTCTTTTAGATGGAATTGGCTCTAATGCAGAAGTTACTATCAGAAGAGGCTCGGTCGTATTAGATCGCGCAACTGTCGGCGCTAAAATTACGGTTCAGGATAGCGCTAACGTACGATGCAATTTTTCGTCAACTCCGGCGACAGGGATATTAATGATTGAATCCCGCGGCGGATCGGTCGATATAAATCTTCCTAAGGCAACTGCTTCCAGTTTTGGCATTAATTTTAAAATAGAATCTGGCGATTTTTCCATTAAGCGATTTTAAAAATTATGATTTCAAATCGGGAATACTTTAGAAATATTAACCAAAGTATCCATCCTCTAGCAGAGGAAGTAACGATTTGTCGTGGCGGCGTCGAAGAGAATCTGTTTGATGCCCGTACGGCGCCAACCGAGCTTCTGGCTCGCTTCACAGAAGAACTAGGACTAAATTTTGGAATTGGCGTAGATATTAGCCGTCTACAGCAATTCAGTTTTCAAGCCGCGGACGGGATTAGTTATTTTGAAGATAAGCTCATGGCCGTCTATTCAGGTGGCACATCGGAATATTTAAATTATTCATTTAATATAAAGCAGCCTCACGATGACTACTGCGTGAATTTTTATTTAGATAGCAGAAAATCGGCCGCTAAGTTTTATGACCTAGATATCGATTCTTATGCAAAGCCTACTCTTCCAGAAGGGTCCACATTTGCATCTCCGTTTGGACATGGGATCGCTCCAGACAGTAATCGGCAGGATGTTTACTTTTGCCATCCCGATTTACACTATGTTGCGCGATTTTTTAGTTTACCGGCACCAACGGTTCCAGAATTAGCTACTATAGATCAAAACCTGTCCGTTATTAAAGTTTTTGGTCTTTCTTATGATGCTAATTCTTTAAAACCATTAAAACTAAAAAGATATTTCTATCCACAAGATCCAAATATGACCTATATTTTGTTCGATGAGGTTCAATAATGAGTGCCACTTATTTTGAAGGATTTCCCGTAGTAGCCTATGACCTAGCGGCGTATGAAAGTATGCTAAAACCCTTTTGCGACTTTATGTTATCTGCCGAAGGCGAGAAATTTACATTAGGAGATGATTACGAAACAGATCGAGTAAATATTTGGGATCTAGATATCGATGCCGTTCGTTTAATGTCGGCAGTCTTTGATACTCATTGTTTGCAGTACTTAGAAGAAATGCATCCTCAGTATAAAGGTAAAAAATTAAATTATGTTCTAGAAAAAGATGCTTGGCTGACTACCCCGGAAACAAAACAACATGTACGTATTCATAATCATTTACCACCTTTTATTCGGGCCGAAGACGCCGGTGAGCTGGTCACTGTTTTTTACGTCCATCTGGATGAAACCATAAATATGAATAATGGCCCACTTGAACTTTTCCATTCACCCGATTTGAAACCGGCTCATATTTGGTTGCCAAAAACTTATAATTTGATTCTGATGACACCTCAGGTGTGGCATCGAGCGCGTCCTTTTACGGGTAAACGATACTCTTTAGCGACCGATATCAAAGTGCGAACAGCGTAAAGTAGGATTTAGATGTTTCACGTTTTTGAAAGTATCTATTTTGATTTTCACCACGGGATTTCCGATCACGGTTATGATCGGATCGTCATCGGCAAATCAGAATTATTTTCCGCACAAGACTACGCATCGTTTACAGAATTTGTCGAAAAAGAACTTAATGGCAAACCTTCTGATTTTTGGCGATTTTTGCGTTCATATCCCCGAAAATCCTCGCGCCTGATAGTGTATTTAGAGGCGAATCAATTATTAGAATTGCAGCTAGAACTTTGGAAAAATATTTTGCCACATGCTTCAAATGATACTTTAGTTCAACTCCACAAAACCTACCTTGAAGACTGTAAATTTCGAAGGTTCCTATCGACAAATGTGGAAAGTGAGAAATCAAAGCAAGGCTACTCGATGCTCAAGCCTTTCGATACGGTCACTCTGGAACAAGTTATTCAGAAAATTTCACCTATACCTTTCCTTAAAGAGCTAAAAAAAGAAGAACTCAGTTTCGAGTACCAACTGAGCGAATTTTTACTGAATCCAAATTCACCGATAAAGGCTTGCGTTTTAGACAAGGTGCGGCATTTTACGTGGTCTAATTGGCTGGCCGAGCTTGAAATATTAAAAGGCGATATTCTGAACGGAATTATAGACGTAAATCGCCTTCTTCCTGATGATTCGCATATTGATGTCAGCGACCCGACGCTGCTATTTCACCAAATTATTGGCCACCCTTATCTGAGCTGGGTCACGGATCTTGAATTTTACTCTAGCAATTATGATTTTATCGAGCGAAGCTACGATAAAAATATTTTTAAAAAGATCTACGAGCGATTTTATAGCTTATGGCAAGTAAATGGCGAGGATATGAGCGAGCTTATTGATCTGATATACTCCCATCAATATGAAAAATTACTTTATCGCGACATTCAAAGAAGCTTTGGTTGCGTGTATTCGGCCGGGCGATTTCGCAATCGTATGAATCAAATTTTAATTTCCTGGATTTACTCTATGAAACGAGCCAATAACACGGCCGCGTTAAAGTCGTTAAGTCTTAGTTAATTTATTTAATCCTTTATATTTATGACCCAAAAAACAGATGTATTTGATTTCCAAATAGGTTAGCGTTTTCTTTGAATTGTGCCCAGGGGAGGGTTCTTGAGTAAGGATCTAATTGTATATTTGAAAACTACAGATACTTGCCAACTAAATTGCGATCATTGTTTTACTAATGGTCAAAATGGAAAAAAAGGTTGGTTCGACGTACCCAAGACAATTGATTTCTTCCAAAGGCTGAAGAAATACCAGCCTCACTATGATCAAGGCCACTTTGCCTTGCATGGTGGTGAACCCATGCTATGTCCGCCCGAACTTTTATTTGAAGCTTGGCATGGAATCAAAGATTTATGGCCAAAACTATGGTGGACAGTTCAGACTAACCTTACCTATTCTTTGACTGATGATAAATTAAAAGTCTTCGATCAAATTTGCAATAAAGTGATAGGCACGTCATGGGATTACGGAATTCGCTGGAAAAGTCCTAAACAAAAAGAACTTTGGGCAAAAAACGTAAAACAACTGACTAGCACTGGCCATAAAGTCACCGTGATGGTCAGTCTAAATAAAAAACTAATCCAAGAAAAAGAGCCAATCGATATTATTAACGAGTGTGCCGAGCTTGGCATTCAGTACATAAACTTCGAACGTATTACAAATGCGGGCAATGCGTCTCTTAATTCAAGCGTCTTTCCGTCGAATAAAGAACTCGATGCTTGGATAATGAAAATGTGGCATCAAACGCAAGAGCACCGAACGTGGGAATATATTTCCAATATGTTCTTAGACTCCATTTTTACATCTTTAGTATATAATACACATTCTGGCTGCCGCTCGCGACAATGCGAACAAAAAATTCTGACTATTAATGCAGACGGAACCGTTGGTGGATGCCCTAACGAAGCGACACATAAACATTATGGTCGTATCGATGATACCATAGAAAAACTAATGTATAGTCCGTGTCGCCTATGCAATATTCAAAGCGAAGCGGTACGCAACGATGTATGCAATACCTGCCCGGTCTACGATATTTGTAATGGCGATTGCCACCAGTTAGCTTGGCAAGATGATGTATGCGCGGCTCCTCGCAGCCTGATGGTCCATTTGCGCGAGCGCAATGACCAGACCCTTTACAAAGAAATTATGAATGGATTCATGGGGCAAGAATGAATCTACCGGTAGAAAACTTATACGCAAAATTTGGAGACCCTTATCGCGTCGTCGAGTTTCGCGCATTTTCGTTTAATACGTGCCGGGCCGGTTGCAAGAATTGCTTCTACCAAAAGACAAATAACGAATTTTATGATTTCCAAAAATGTTATGACCTGGCCGTTGATTTTAAAAAGAATCATTACACCTTAGAAACGTTTTACATTCTTCCTACTGACATTTTTGAAAATGATTTTAATTACCGCGTGTTTTACGACGAAAAGTTTAAAAGTGTCGCCAAGCTATTTAACTATATTGGTGTGGCTTCAACATTAAGGCATGGTTTCGATGAAAAAATATTTGATTATTTCTTTCATGAATTTCCCGGCCTAAAGATTGAACTTCACGTTAATCTACTAGAAGAAGAAATTGGAAAACCAGACTACGTACAGTTTTTAAGCCAAACGCTAACGCAGATTAAAACTCAGTACGGCGACCAAATCCTGATAAATCTGGCATTAAACATTGGTTCCCAGTGGCAGACCGGTCAGTTAAATCAAGTAAAACACTTAGTAAGTGAGTACTCTCAGGATAAAATATTAGAGCTAAATTTTACGTTTATGTTTAACGATAAGATCAGCTACGCGGAAAAAGCACGCCTAATTGAGAGCAGCTATCCCGTTTTAGAATATTTTGGCAGGGAATTTCAAAAGACCGAGCGACGATTTAATAGTCGCACTTTGTTGCGTAAGCCATCGATCACATTTAAAAATGATCGCATTTACTTATCGCCAATTATTCCATTTGATGAGTACATCTTTATGGACGAGCCAGATTTTCAGCTGTCAGAAACTAATTTTGATTCGTTTTTGACGACGTATCAAAAAATTGAAGCTAAAAACATTCCCCAACGTCAGGAATGCCAAAGCTGTGAACATTTCGAGTATTGTTATGGAAAAGGATTTTTTTCAATTATGAATCATTATAATTTGCCTTGCCTAAAGGTGTGTGGAGGAAAGAATGGCAACTAATCAAGGTGACGAAGCACAAGCCGCCGATCGCGCCATATTTTTTAATAAGTTTATGAATATCGTGAGACAACCGATACTAGGGGTTGGGGCGGGAAATCCCAATGTGGTTTGGTATAGCGGGAATCATCCGTATTCAGGGTATGCATCGGTAGCAAGTCAGCTTGGGCCTAGAACCATAAATCCTGCGCAAACAAACCCCGCAACGTTCGTACGAGGCACTAGAATAACATCGGCGCAAATGATGAACGTATTAAATACGTTGCATGGTTTTGCAAATCAGATTACTCGGTTTAGAAATACTACTTGGCGATATCGTCGAACTCCAGGGCCAGACAACATTGGCGGCCCCCAGTTTACTGCGCTTCGAAACACCTACCTTTCTACCATTCCAATGCCCTCGACCGCAGCATTTCAGGTAGCTCAAGAAATTACGTTTGTTGGCCCAGTGCCGCCGACTGCGCCAAACAGCGCCATCGATGCGTTTATGAATGCGCTTAGAACCAGTTTAACAAATTTTATTGCCGCTAATCCGGTTCAATTAACAGCCTGCCATGCCTCTTGCCACTCTTCGTGTCATGGGGCCCGAGGAAGAAGGTAGATTTGAGTCATTTCAGTAGTGATTTTAACGTTGTTTATCTGCGCGTGGTTCAGGGATGTAATCTGAACTGCACGCACTGCTTTACGTTGGGCAATAAAGATAAGTACGAGCTAGCAAGCCTAGCGCAAATCACTGAATTCCTTACCAGCATTCGCAAGAATGTAAATCCAAAGGGTGCCGTATTTTATATCCATGGTGGAGAGCCCTTCTTAGCGCCTAAAGAACATCTTAGAGCCGTTAACGAAATCATTAGATCAACGTTTCCAGATATTAAAATAAATATAATCCCACAAACTAACTTAATGTTTAAGGTCGACCAGGAATTTGTAGACTTCATCAACGAAGAATACGCAGGCCACATCGGCGTTTCTTGGGATCATGGTATCCGTTTTCAAACAACGACTCGGGCACTGGATGAAGACTTATTCTTAAAAAACTTCCGCTACCTAGTTGAAAAGGATATCGAAATGGCCGTCGCCATTACGGTACAGAAGCACCTTTTAACCGAAGATCCTATTTCCATTGTTCAAAGACTCGAAGGTGCAAAATCAATTGATTTTGAATTCCTTACGATGTTCGACAAGAAAACGATGGATCTAAAAGTTAACAATACAGAATGGTCAAAGTTCTACCATCAGATCGTCACTTATTATTCAAATAATAAAACAACTTGGTCACTGCCTCAGGTGGATTTGCTAACAAAGAGTTACATCGAAAATAAGATTTACCAGTGCAAATGTAACTGCTGTCAGCACAGAACATTTACAATGAATTGCAACGGGACCGTGGGCCTGTGTCCAGATGAAACTTACGTAGCCCCTATCTCCACAGTAAAAGAAATGGCTAACGATTGGACAAGTTTTAGCACCAAAGCGGAAACTTTATATTTAAGACAACTGGGGCAAGAAATAAATTCGCTATGTACCCAGTGCGAATTCTTTGATGTATGCGGCGGAAATTGTGAACCGACGTTGTTTTCAGAGAACGACGAAGAATGTCCACTGTCCAAGCAATCCATCGCATACCAGTTTAATAACATTCAAATATTTCAAAATAAATTACAAGAAGCTAAAGAAAATTTAGTCGAGCTTAGAGAAAGAGGTCCTTCATGCCATTAAAAGCATTACACGAAATTGCACCTGAAAACATACGGAATGTAGGCGTTCCCCTGGCGATCGAACAGATTAAAGAGTTTTTCGAAAATAAAAAACTTTTCTTCTTCGTTGATTATGCCCAAAGTAAAATCAAAGGAAATATGTTTCTAACATATCTTTCTAATCTAGATTTACCTTTTGAGATCGTCCTCAGCGGTGCTTCCAAGCAAGAAACGTTTGATTTAATCAAAATATTTATGGAAACCCGCAATCAAAGCTCGTCCGATATATTAAGACTTACGGTTGCCGATATTATTTTAACCCATAAAGGCGTAAACACTGAAAACTGGCTAATGAACCCGGTTTTAAGCAAAGACGATATCAAAGAGTTTATAAGTCAAAATGGCGAATTGGTTAAAAAGTGGGATACATTTTTAAGTTCATTAATGATATTTATTTTAAAGTCCTTCACTGCGTTTGAAGAGCAGATAAACACGAGTGAAACATTTCCTCATTTAAAAGATCCAAATTACATCGGCGGAAACGTCGTGCAATTGTTTGATATACCGTGCTTCTTGGAAATGTTCTTTTCGGTTCCTTATAGCGGCGAACTTTTCTATTTCGATGCTCAGTTTGATGAACTTATGTTCAAAGGTAAAAATCTTTTCCATTATTTTTTCTGCCCGGAAAACACCCTAGTTGCTTTTATTCACGGAGCCGGTTCGGGATCAATTACTCCCGAATTAGCGGAGAAATTTTTTGAGGCTAAAGTCTAATGGATGCCTACTTAGCGTCACGAGAGCTTGCAGAAGCCTCGCATTTTTATTTGAATATTAACTTTGAAATCCTAAATGGATGCAAATTTAAATGCCGTGGATGCCACGTTGAAAAGAACGCGCAGCAACCCATAAGCACAGACGAATTTAACGGCCTCTCTAAACTATTGCAAAACTTTGAGCAGAGTTTATATCGACCATTTATCGCTTTCGTGGGTCCGACTGATTTCTTGAGCGCAGATAATTTTGTCTCGACGTTTGAATCACCCGAAATTATTAAACTTTTCCATCACTTTAAACGCGTTTCATTGCAAACGACTTATTTAGATATCAGCAAAGCTGAACTAGCCGCAAAGATACTTAAAGAGCACTATTCTGAAATCGAACTAGAAATCAATATTGTCGTCGATCCGGCCCGTATAATGGATGCTAGTTACCTAAGTATTCTAGAAAAAAATAAAATGAAGTTTATGGAGCTGTTGGAACGTGATGAAGTGCGGACCTTTGGAATTATGAACGTCTATAACTATGATCAGACTAAAATTCCGGATCTGCTACGCGATTACGATTTTATGCATCAACGTGTTGAACATCTATTTGAAACAACGATTGATTACAATTTCTCTATGGGCCGCAACAAAGACTTGTCCAATGAGGAATTTTTAGACCTTACATTCCGTATTCGCGACCTCTTCAATAGCTCTATCGTTTCCGATGACAAAGCCGAATACCTGCGATTTAGCTTTGGCAAGCTCACGGACTCGCTAATCGAGCGCCAGTACAACTATCGCAATGGAAAGCTATACTATTCGCCTTTGCTCTACGAACGATTCGTTACATTTAAGGATGAATTTGAAGTTCCTGTTACCCAGCATACGGCCCGCGAGATTGAAGAGTACGAAATGAAGGTGCAACTGGAACAGTACGAAGTCGCCTCCTCTATGGATGAATGTGAATCGTGTACGTTCCTAGGTTCGTGCGTAGACCGAGGCATTTTGTTTCTGATGAACACGTATAAAACTAAAAAATGCCTAGTAGCAAAAAAGGCGCTATTCGCCGTTAATTCCATGGGGGCGTTGCCCATTAATAATCATGAGTGAAAATAGTTTTCTATACCACGTACTAAAAGATAAATTACCGATCAGTTCCGAGATCGAGCTGCACCTATTTGATTTCTGCAACTTGCGTTGTACGTTCTGCGGCCAAGATCATGAAAGCAAAGAAGGAATGGAAGAAATTAGAAACAAAATTCTTCCCGTCCAAGAATTTATCTCTAAAAATACTATCGACAGCCATATTGTTAATATAATGGGCGGTGAAATATTCAATGATGAAGTTCCCGACCATTTATTTAAAGACTATGAAAATTTAGCCACATCTATTCATGAGCACGCCCAGAGTCTAGGACATCAGTGTACTTTCAATTGGGTTACGAACCTCGTTTTCAAGAAGTCCCATCGAGTAGAAAACTTATTAACGGCACTTAAATCAAAAGGTATTTCAACGAACCTTTCTACTTCGTATGATTTTTCAGGAAGAAAAACATCTCTTTGGAAAGAAGACTTATTTAAAGAAAATTTGGAAAAATTCAAAACTAATATTTATACCGTTGGTTTTGTTATGACCAAGCCGACCATCCAATTTCTTTTGAATCAAAATGATCCCTATTTTGAATATCTTTACGGCCAATTCCCTATCTATTTTGATTTTTATGTACCAGAAAAAACGGCGCGGTTTTTAATGCCTTCTGATCAAGATATGCTAGACGCGTACTTATTTTTGGCAAAACGATATCCGAAAGTCAGCCCAGTTAAAGAACTGCTTACCCGCCGAGAGAATCGCATGACTTGCTACTCCCTGAACAAACTGACTTTGCTGCCATCTGGAAAAGAAGTTAAATGCCGTTATTTGAAATACGAAACTCACGAATTTAATAATCCGATCGATTACTCATCAAATGAAAATATCGTTACGGCACATTTGGAAGAAAACGGCTGCCTCAGCTGCGAATGGTTCGAGCGTTGTAGTTTTCGTTGCTTTGTCCAAGCGGATTGGTCTACTCGCGTGAAGACTCCGGATTGCTTTTTTAAAACGTTTTTCGCAGAAGTGATTGGCGATAAGAATGAGGTCCAAACTTGGAATTAATTATTAAACCCACCGAGCTTTGCAATTTCAAATGCACTTTCTGCAGTTCAACTCATTTGGTAGACGATAAACGCACCCAACTGAGCCATGAACTCATATTTTCCTTTTTAAAACGCTTTCCTAATACATCTACCATCATTGTAAATGGCGGCGACCCGTTGATGATGAAACCAGACTATTACTGGGAAATAATTCGATATTTGGAAGAGCGAAATATGAATACGACTCTTTCCTTTACGACGAATCTTTGGGCATTTTATAAAAATCCAGAGCCTTGGGTAGAGCTTTTCAAACACCCGCTGGTGGGAATTAACACATCATTCAACTATGGCCAGACACGAAGAATTACCAAAGACCGCGTTTATACAGAGGAAGATTTTTGGAAGGTGTCTGATTTATTTTTGGAAAAAATCGGTTACCGCCCCTCTTTTATCTCGGTCATTACCGAAGAAAATTTTTCCACTGCGATCGATAATGTTTATTTAGCAAAAAAAATGAACGTAGAATGTAAACTTAATTATGCTCTAGCCTCTGGTGACCAAGGCTCCTCATTTTTGATGGGTAAAATCTATGAGGTTTACTTGCAAATCATTCGGCTTGGACTGACCGAGTGGGAATACAACTCTAAGCAAATTATCAGAAAAAAAAATGCGATATCAACATCGTGCCCACTGAACCGTGCTTGTGATGAAACAATCCGATGTCTTCAGCCAGAAGGCGATTATTACAGCTGCGGCGCTTTTGGGGACGATAAACAGTATCCGATCAGTTTCCAAGAGGAAGTCATTCAAGGGAAAAAGTTTCTTCCATTAAAAGATCAAGCCCCCCTAGCTTATTTAAAAGAAGACTGCCTGACGTGCCCTCTTTTTGAAATTTGCAATGGCTGTAAGAAAAATATCTCTGATATAAAAAAGTCTAATCGTGTTCAAGAACACTGTTCGGCGATGCAAAAAAATATGATCGAACTCGATGGGCTCGTTAATTATGGAATCCATTAGTCTATCGATAAATCCGTCTTACTATTGCAACTTTCGTTGTGATTTTTGCTATCTCAGTGAAGCGCAGTTATCGTCTTCGCAAAGAATTACTCCGGATGAGTTATACTCACGTTTATTAGAAATTTCGATGCATAGAAAAATCTCGCATATTGATTTATATGGCGGAGAAATTGGAATTTTGCCCAGCAGTTATCTGGACCAGATAAAAAAAATAATGCGTTATTTTTACCAAGGCCCAATTAGCGTCATTACCAATTTAAAAGTCATCAACCCTTTTTTTGCGTCCGCGGACGTTGATTTATCAGTAAGCTGGGACTACCTTGCGCGCGAAAGCCATGCCGAAGTATATGAAAACATGAAGAAATTAGGTCGGCCTTTCCATGTATTGATGCTGGCCAGTCGCAAGCTGATCGATATAGACGATTCGTCTCTTAACGTATTGTGGGAAAAGCTAAACGGATTGCCTAATTTGCAGTCGTTAGAAATTAAACCGTACTCTAAAAATCCTCATCATCCTCAAGAGGTTTCTTTTATTCAATTTGAAAACTGGGTTAAAAAATGGGTTTCGCAAGTCAATCAGTTTCCATTTGAATTTATCAATTTGAAAAAAATAGAAAAGAGCTTATCCGGAAACGTCTCTGCGTGGTCGGATGATCATGTTTATATCACTCCCAGCGGAAAGCTAGCCGTGCTTGAGTTTGATGCCAATCATAACGAATTCTTTATGCCATTAAATAGTATGGACGAATACTTTGCTTGGACGGATTTAGAAAAACGGAAAATTAACTCGAATCAGTATTGCTCTAAATGCGAGTACTTAGGCAGCTGCCTCAGTGAACACTTGCAGGAAGTAGTTACCTTATCTAATTCTTGCAATGGTTTTAAAAATCTACTGGATTGGTACAAAAATGAAAGAGCATAAAGTTAAACAATTAGTTTTTAACCGACTTGGCACGTTCGATGATAACTTGAATTCACTAACCTATATTTTGGCAGAAGATCCAAAAGATATAATCCAGCATGCAGTTGATTACTTTCAGAAGCCTTGCTCTGAATTAATTTATCCTGCGAAATCTTACGCCGTCGCCATTATCTACGCACATTTGCTGGAAAAAAACTTCGATGACGAATTCTCCAGTTCACTGGATGATGTCGATCTTTTTTGCGGGAACGACAAGTTTTTTGTTCCCTATTCTTCGGACAAGAAGACTTATGATACAATTCTAGAGCGAATTGGATACTCAAATGCATTTGTTTTAAATACTGAATTACCGCAGATTTCAAAAACTGTACGGTACTTTCAAAGCGAGTTTCAACTCGAGGTCCTTACCTAGTTACGTTTAATTTTAAATTCACCATTATTTACTTTAGTAGAAAACGTAAAGCCGCTTGGAGTTCGGTAGTCACCTAGATAGGTTGCCTGATTATAGTTTCCCTCTAATGTAATTCCACGAGGGACAATAAACGTTACGTTACCTTTTCTTGAAACTAGATTGTTATCTCCGCGCCCTGACAAAGACGTGTAATCGATAACAACATCGCCATCGTCAATTTCGACTTGCATCGAAGGGGTCGCGCCTTTAAAATCAATTTTTGTTTTTTTACCAATAATATCTAATGAACGTCCGTTACCAAAGACTTCGATGCTACCTTCATCCGTTTCTAAAATCGAATCATGAAAATCCCCAGAAGCCTTTAATTTCCCGCGAGTAATTACTACTTCTGTATCAACGCCAGACGGTAGAGAAATATTAAACTCAAATGGACAATTTAAAGAGTTCTGCGTCTGTGTAAAATCAATGGTTAGCTCGCGACTGTTCATTTTCGAATTGTATACACAATTGCTAGCCGCTTTTGTTTTATCTACCCTTACTGTCGTTTTACTTCCAGACAGAGTATTAAAAGTAATATCGGCCTGGGTTCCAGTAATTTTTATCTTTGATAAATCATTATACTCTTCATCCGCAAAACTCATAAAGGACAAAAATAACGTTAAAGAAAAAACAGCTGTATTTATATTTCGAGACAATTTCATAGTATAAACCTATCAGAGCCGAAGTTATTCGTAAATATCAATTCTAAATTCTTTTTCGACGTTAAAATCGGTTAGCTTATGCGAAAATGGTGGCTTTTTTCGGGGGTGATACACAATAGCCTTCATTCTCACTCGCCAATGTTCTTCTTTAATCAAAGAACTATTTAGAATTTTTTGTAATAAATCAAAAGAGGAAATTTGGTACTCTTCCAGTAAATACAGTAAATTGTTATTTATAGACCTGAACTCAAACCAAAGTGGTAAATAGTAACAGTTTTCAAAATAGAAAAACAAGAACAGTTCCGTGTCTTTTTGGTGACGTCGAAAGTTTTCGCAAAAAATTTCCAAATTTCCCTTATCATCGACGTCGATAATATTAGGAGTCGTGAATTCGTCCTTTTTATATCGAATAATTTCGTTAAGAAATAAGTCCGACATTGCTGACTCCTATTGGTTTAGCGTATTGAATCGGCAAATCATTTTTATATATAACCGATGCAAAAATATGACTTTGCGGATAAAAATTATTAAAGTTCTCATAGATAGACTCTTGATTCACATCAAGCCGCCCTAATCCACCAACATCAAAATTCAAATGCGCAACAACCTCGGCACGGAAGAATAGCTCACCTAAAGATTCGGGACTAAAAGTTTCTTTGATATAGGAACTGGCATAGTCCCAGGGTACATTTAACTGCTGATAAAATTTCGTATTTTGATTGTCGTAGGAAATTTTAACGGTTTCAGTACCAAATCTAATTAAACTACCCATCATATAGTAAGTAGTGTTCTCTTGAAGAGATTCGACTCGGTTTTGTGAATCAATAACCGCTAACCTAAAAGCGTCAGGTCTTTCGTACCAACTTTTGGCTTTAATTTTTAAAAGAATCTTTAACTCATCTTCTGGCCGCTGTTCATTTCTACTATCTTTACCATATGCTGAAAAAAAGAGATCATCTTGGGCCGCAAACCATTCTTTTTTTTTCCATTTTTTTCCCTTTAAACTGAGATGCATGACTTCTATAAAATGAAGCCACTTCATATATTTCTGCTCGATCAATGCGTCGGCCCAAGACGAGGACATCCTATACAGTCCGGGAAATTTATCGGCACTGGAAATTATAATTTTGAATACATCTTTATCTGATAAATAAGTAAGGTGCGATATTGGTACAGTGTACATCAAATAAAAGATACTTTAGGGTACATTAGCAAGCAAGCGGCCAGTCTAAAAATGGGATCAAAGTGTCAAAATATTAGTTTGAAATCAAAGGCGATTGTGTTTACCCTATATAGATGGTGAGGATTTAAAAATGAAGCAATCAATTTACATAGTTAACCCCATCATGACGTATCAAGATTTTCCTTTGCCCTATTTGTATTTGATTTTTAAATCTTATCACAAAGAATTTGGCAAACATCCCGATGCTTGGTCTTGGCCTCTGCCTGTAAATGGTGTCGAGGGACTTACCTTTGATGATATATTAGGAAATGTACTTGTTGAATCTCCCAAAGTGGTAGGATTTAGCAGCTATGTTTGGAATTACAAATTAAATCTTGAACTGGGTAAGGCTATTAAAGAACTACTTCCTGATTGCATCTTGGTATACGGTGGGCCCGAAGTTCCTTATGACCAGCATCCAAATTGGCTAAAAGAAAATTATTTTGTCGACTTGATTGCCGATTCAAAAGGTACAGGCGAAGAGTTTATGATGACTCTTCTAGACCAGTTAGCAGAGGGCAGCTTTAATCCAGCAGAAATCCCATATTGCATTACACCTTCTGCCGACCGCACGACGGCAACAAAATCTGTTCCTACAACAAAACGCACAGATTTAAAATGGCCCCGATCCATGTTCTATGGAAATGAAACCGAAGTGCAGCTTCTTAAACATATCGCACAATCTAAAGACGCGCGCCTAACTACCCTTTGGGAAACCACGCGCGGGTGCCCTCATGCGTGTGCATATTGTGATTGGGGCGGCAGTACTGGCGTAAAAGTTTTGAAGAAAAGCGAAGAGACTGTGTATGAAGAACTCAAATACATGGAAAGCTTAAATATTGAATACATTGATGTTTGCGATGCTAATTTCGGAATCTTTAAAGAACGCGATGTTAATATTATTCAATACATTATTGATCGAGCGAAACTGGGCTGGGATGTAGAAATTGGTTTAAATGGCAAAACCAAGAATGATATTACAACCGTTCAAAAAATTGATTTCATGACATTAGAATCGAAGATCGCAGTGAAGAGTGATTATCATTATTCGGTTAATTCTTCTGATTCCGTCGTATCCAAAGCGGTAAATCGCTGGTCTTATCCTACTCAGATGCACATAGATTTTGTTAAAAAGGTGAAAAGCCTGGGATACAAAACACGAATAGAATACATTTTAGGTCTTCCGGAAACTACCCTCGACATTTTCTATAATGAGTATAATGACATTGCCTACGCCGATGCCTGGCTAAGCGAACGTTACGTATGGTCTTTATTAGCCAAATCTCCGGCGGCCAAACCTGCCTATCGTGAAAAATATAGAATTGAAACGGTTCCGGTCAGATACACCCACTATAATACCTTACGACAACTGACTAAATCAGAATATTATCTATTAGATGATCCAAAGTATCAGGGTTATTTTGATTTAGTGATAGCGACCTCAACGTATACAAAGCAAGAATGGCTTCAGATGTACTTCATGGATAATTTTGTACGCGGCGTAGAATGCCTTTCCGTCACGACCTCACTACGTGAACATTGCGAAACATTGGGCGTTAGCGCCGGTCAATTCTTTAGATACTGCTGGGCCACTTTAGAAAAAATGAGAGCCTCGGGCAATGAAGGTCTCGCAGAGATTTTCTCAAGCATTGAGGATGCTCTTCAAGGTAAAATTACATTTGCGTACTATCAATACCAAGGACAAATTCTGGGTCTCCAAACTATTTCGTCTTTCTTCCTGACAAAATATGCTGACGAATTTGTTTCCATATTTCGTGAATTTCTTCCGCAAGACGCAGAAGTCGATCACCAAATTGGCAAGATGAAGTCTCGCCTAGAAACTTTAAAAAATAATGCAGATCCCGTTCGAAGGATTGTGGATGAGCATTCAAGTTATGTTTATGGATCACTATCGAAAAAAATAAATTCAACGTCTGCTCTGAAGGCTGTCGGCAACGGGATTGAATAGTGTTTCACTTTTTTAACAAAATCTATTTAGAAAATATAATTTACTATAACTCGGTTTACCCTTCTCGCGTTATTGGATCACGAACGATGCCTCACCCTTTGGCTCGATTTAATGAGGATATTTTCGGCCCTCTGCCTACTTTGGAAGAGTACTTAAATACAAATGCCGACGGTTCTATAGACAATCTGTGGAAAGATTTTTTTACCCAAAAAGATAGTAAAACGTTTCTAGTTTACGTCGATACACCCTTAGAACTAAAGCTTAAGATTATTTACTGGAAATCTATTTTTAAGAACCCCAATCCTGACATTTTATATTGGCTTCATAATTCATCTATTCTAGAGAGACGATTAAAATCCAGTGATTTTCTTGAGAATAACGAACTTAAACGAGATATGATTTCTGAAAATCTAAACTTCACCAGTCGATCGGATTTTCAAAAGGTATTTGAAGAAAATAATCCTTCAGACTATCTATTAAGTATCGGGCGTGAAACTCTGTCTTTTGAGTACCATCTTGCCAACCATTTTTATAATCCGAATGGTCCAATGGAACAAATTTTCCAAGAAAAATTCAAAAAAATTGCTTGGAAAGCATGGTACAATGACGTTTCTGTGATGCGCGAAGATCTATTTAATTCTATTTACGATATTAAAAAAGTATTTCCAGATTTAGAGTTAGATGAAACTGATCCCCAAACTTTTGAAACCGCCATTTTATCATCGCCTAAAACTAGCTGGTTATTCGACGCTGACTTCAGTAGAGAAAATGTAGAACAAACACCGGCCCGCTATTCTAAAGAAGTGTTTACCGAAGCCCAGAAAAAAGCTTTAGATATGATCGCAAAAGAGCCTGAGTTCTACGAGAATTTTCAAAAAATGTTGATGTCTCCGATTGATAATCCGGTACGCAGGACAGAATTACTATTCGACGGAAATTACAGTCAGTTTTTAGACGATTGTGTTAAGCAAAGATTTGGTTCGATATTTGCGACGCATGCTCTCCCTGGTAAAGTCAGTACGAGCTTAATTTCCTATATTTTAGAAAAAGTACGAGCGAATAAAACTAGCGATCTAGCCAGTTTTGAATTCAGATAACTTATAAAGAAAAGAACCATTTTCCACTATCACTGAGAACAAAATTTTCATTCCATAAAGATAGCGCATTTAAATATTTAGCTTCCGGCATTTGAATTTTTATCAAAGGTGTAACCTGCCAAGACACACACTTGATAGCTTGGTTTGCAATTACATGCTGCAATATCAGTCCACGATTTTGCTCTCCCGATTCGTCGACTGGATAACCAAAATCTACAAGATACACGTCTTTTCTTTTCCAATAATTGTCTCTGATCGTCGTGTAGTAATTCATTTCCGGAGTAGCACTTCTTTGCCCATCAAAGCCATATAACTGTTCCTCGAACTTCGAAAAATGAGCCCAACCCAAATGCAGTGGATGCGATGTAAACGCCATGAAATCTAAAGACTGAACTTCGTCCCGTCCCAGGGTGCTCCAGTAGTTGTAGTAATTTAAATGCTCAAAATTAAAAGCAGAAGAGAACTGAATTTTTGGATGGTCTTTGCGAGCTTGGTCCAATACAGACCAGAAGGCCTGGGTTTCTTTAGTCCGCGTTTTAGTTCCTAAAATATTATAAAAGAAAAGATTTAATTCAGAACCAAATATTACCTTTTCAAAGTTCGCTAAATTAATTTTGTTTTTAAAATCTTCATATATTTTTTCCTTAAAAACCGGATTAGAGAAAACCACTTTCGATTCAGGATGGTCTTCCTGCTGCTTGGGACTATACTTGGCCCCTACAACGTCTTTGAATTTATCAAACCGATATTTAAAATCATTTATATCTAGATCATAAATTAAAGCTAATGGAATAGATTCATTTTCAATTAATGAAATATATTTCGTTAAATCGGCTCCACTCTGACTACCTGTCTTTATCACGCAATTTTCACCTACAGGACCACAGCGAAATGAAACGCGGCTTCGCACGCGTAAAAAAATCCGGCTAAGAGACTTTGAGTTTTCAGATAGAATTGCCTTCAAATTTTCTAATGAAATCAGATCGGCTTCGCTTAACGTTATGGCTTTCTCGATTGGACCGTTTCTCTTTTCTACTTGCTCTTGAAAATCCGCAGAATCAGCGTTGACGTTTGGGGTCGTGTTTTTATAAAGCAGGACCGTACCTAGCGCGACGATAGCGACACCCAATAAAATAACTTTTTTAAATAAATTCAATTTTATGTCTCTCGAAGATGTAGGTTAGATTTTTGAAAAAGTTAAACGCTGACTAAGGTCCAGCCTTCTTTTTTGCCCATAAATTTAAAACCAAAACTCGCATTTTGATCTACAAGGACAGGCTCATTTTTTCCCGCAAGAAGTAGGTTATTTGATTTAACAACGGGAGGATTCAAAGTCCAATCTTGCCCCTCATTAATGAAGACGAACGTTTTCAAATACTCTACTTTTTCCGGCAGAACGAAAACCTGACCTGGCTCTAAGTGGACTACGGTCTCTTTAGAGGCGTTAGTTCGATGACTCTTTGAGGAGTCGGCTCCTTCCGCCAAAGTGTCTCGATTTAGGTCGGACCATTTTAGAAACGAAGGGAAAACAAAAGATCCAGAGAATACGCTAAAGAAAAATCTTCTTTTCATACCTTTAGTATAAATGTAGAATATCCAAAAGGACAATGAATTTCTATAAATCCAATATGTTAAAAAAACCTTATGCGAAAATCACAAAAATGAATCAAAATGGGATGTCACTGATCCTTGTTTTGATTTTGCTTGGCATTTTTTCCGTAATGTTTTTAGCGGTTAATCGATTGATTTTTTGGAATCGAAATATGTATAACGAAATTATTTCGACTATCAATATTGATGATTTGAATTCGCAAATTTATTTACTCTTGCAAGACCGACGCGCTTGTCACAACACATTTGGCGGAATAAATAGAGGAGCACCGCCTGTTGCCGCAACTACCATCCGAGATGCCGCCAACGTTATCGCATTTCAAACTAATAATCTTTACGTTAAAAATGTGACTCCAATCACCATGGCGATAACAAATTTTGTTAGCCCAGTGGTAGGTATTGAACCTTATAATGCAACGTTTGACTTAACCATAAATTATCGAATTCCATTTGGCGAAAACCAAAAAGACAAGCCACGAACATTCCAAATACGAACATTCGCACCCGCTGGCTGGCCCAATGGTACGCCTCTTTCGCGTACTTCAGCTCCTTTAGCTGCTATTACAGATGGCTGCGTGTCCGCAGGAGACTTGGCTGAAGTGGGCGTAGATTTAAGCGATCTCATTTCTAAAAATCTTCCCGACCAAAAACTATCTAATTTAATTATGAATCCAATTAATGGAGTCACAAGTAGCATCCTGACAGTAAACGGAAACGCGACTTTAAATAACGTCCTTACTGTTTCCGATTCCCGCGCAAAAGACGATATTACTCCGTTTGAATTATCAGATGCCCAGTGGGAAAAAATCAGGGGCTATTCGTTTTCTTGGAAAGGCAGTGATGCCAAAGATATAGGTTTCATGGCCCAAGACGTAGAAAAGGTTATACCAGAACTTGTCGACGGGACTCAGGCCGATGGTTATAAGCGCATAAATTACACTGCATTTATACCTCTACTTTTAGAATCAACAAAAAAACTAGATGCCGAAAATAAAGTATATGAGAAAAGAATTTTGGATTTAGAAACTAAACTTTCGAATATGAAGGAATAGAATTGAAATACAAACTTAAAAGTTTCCGAAATTCTAAAGGCTTTTCCCTACTCGAAGTCCTTGTGGCTACAGGCATCCTTGCTATCGTTTCTACGTTTGGCGCTGTCCTGGTTTCCAGTGTTCAGGATTTATTATTTCAAACAAGCCGGGAAACACGTGTGGATGAAGTTCATGCCAATGTGACAATGACACTTGCTGATCCCGTTTCATGCTTCAATACTTTTTCGGTAATAAACTATACGGGAGCCGCCGTTGCAGTACCCACAATTACTTCGGCTTTTGCGACGCCTAAATACGTCGTTGGCGGTAACTATTACCAGACTGTAACCATTCAGGGTATGCTGGCTCAAAATTTCGTTTTTGGTGGCGGTTCAGATGTTCCCGCTCCGTTTACTGGCCGTTTTGATCTTGTTATAAGTTACCAGTTTACTACTGGTGGTGGTGCGGTTCGCACAGTTAATCGCACCGTAACAGTTAAAACCGCGCCGACTGCTTGGGCGGCGGGAAACGCCCTAGCCGCAAATCCTATCAGGTGTTCTGGTGGAGCAGGCGTAGGTTTTGGTTTTGATATTCCTACTTATTTACATCGGCATATCGCGGCGGTCCCGCCGGATGAAATTAAAACAGGAAATTTAACTATGAATGGAGGCGGCGTCACTATGCCCGCCAATTTAGAAGTCATCGGCCTTACGACCATCAACACGGGGCTATTCCAAGTGTCCGATAAAAGACTAAAAACAAATCTAGCGCCGCTAGCACTTTCATTTGATCAGATCGACAGCATAAATGGCTATGCATTTACATGGAAAAAGTCCGATCGCCCCGATCATGGGTTTATCGCTCAAGAAATAGAGGCTCAATTTCCAGAACTAGTTGCTAACGATCCAAAAAGAAATACAAAAAAAATGCGGTATCAAAACTTGGTTCCAATTTTGGCAGAATCCAATCGAACGTTAAGACATGGAAATCGAGATTTAGAAACCCGCATCGAAGCATTAGAAAAAAAAATAGAAAATAAAACAAAACACCTAAAGAGGTAAGATATGCAAAAACTTTCATTTCTCACTAATTTGTTAACCCTTGGTAATAAGGCTTCAGCTGCGTCCACTCTACGCGCATGCAATATAGATGGCACAGGTGGAGTTACCGTAACTCCCGGCGGTGCTGACCTTTGCGTTAGTAATGGTGGTGGTGGCGCTGACGCCCAGTTTGCGGCTTCTAGAGTTTGGAACGCCGTTTGGAATGATGTAGTTGATTTTCAGTTAGTGTGCGATGAAGTCGTCTACGGAAAATGTTATTTTGATACTTTTGACGGCGCAAAGATCTGCCAGTCACGCTGCCAAAAAAGCGTAATCGGTATTGCTTCTGATACGTTCGGTTTCGCCGTTGGCAGAGGCCGCTACTCAAACGAAGTTCCAATCGCTATCGGTGGCTGGGTCCTAGCATTTGTAGATAAAATTTATGAACCTGGAACTGTACTGACGTGCGATACCAAAGGTGATTTAACGGAAATGACTTTAGAAGAGAAACAAATGTACCCGGAACGCATCGTAGGTATTTACAAAAAACCAGAATATGATGAATTCTTTGGTCCCGAAAAAACGAAAGTGAAGGTCAATGGGCGACACTGGGTTAAAGTTAAATAAGCGAAGAAGCCGAAACGGTTTCACCATAGTTGAAGTTTTAGTCACCGTGGCACTACTGGGCTTGTTTGTGTCCGCGCTAAACTTTTTTACGCTATCGACTTTCGCTAGCATCAAGATGATGCGCATTGAAAGTTTTGTACGCCTATTTAACGTCAACATAGATCAGCTACTTAATTCAAGAGCCGCGTGTATAAACACGTTTGGACCGATGAGTCCCCTTACTAACGGTGCAAATATTACCGCCCTTCGCAATGCCGCAAACGTCACTGTTTTAACTAATGCGACGGCTGGACTAAATAATAATACTGTCGATATCGTGGGTGCGACGATTGAAAATGTCCAAAATGTATTCCCTAACACTCGTTTTAACATCCAAATTACCTACCAATACAATACGTTCTCGCCCGCGCAGCAAATGGTAAAAACGATACCAATGGTAGGTACTATCGATGGCGGCGGCGGTTTGACTTCATGTGAATCCGCCCGGGGTTTTACTCCGAATGATTTATTCATTCGCTCTGATATCGATGACACGAAAATTGGTGCTTTCACAATCAACGGAAATCTAACATTTAATTTTGGGGGGTTTGGTGGTGAAGCACTCAACAAACTCGTAGTAGTCCCGCAAGCGGCGGCACCGGGACCGAACGGAGTGTTCATTCCCTCCGATAGAAGCTTAAAAAAAGATATTGTTCCTATCGATATTGGTAAATCAGATTTCAACCAACTTCACTCCTATCGTTACAAGTACAAAGGCAGTGAGCACTACTCTGTTGGTTTCCTTTCCCAAGAAGTCCAAACCTTTTCTCCCGAGTCCGTGAATGCTCCCAAAAATCAGTATATGGCCGTTAACTACGATGCCGTATTACCGTATATATGGGAGTACCATAAACAGGTCTACCATAAAAATATCGAACTATCTAATCGCTTAAAGGCTTTAGAAGCCAAATTTGATAATATTAAATAAATATCATATCAATTTGATACGCTTTAAAATTTATTTTTCCTTTGCCTCAGGGAAGCCGATACAATTTAAGTGAGGGATCAATGAAATTACTATTATTTTTTTCTCTGAGCTTATTTTTGATTTCCTGCCAAACTAATATGGCAAAGCAATTCGAAAGAATTGCTCCAGGCACGGATAAAGACGCCGTGTTGGATCGTTTAGGTTCCCCAAGAAATATTACACGTATGAATGGTGAAGACCGCTGGTACTACATGTACTATCAAGATGAAATTCGTCAGCAAAAAGAAATTCATTTTCGTGATGGCTTAGTAGTGTATGTGGGTGAACGCAAAAAGCCAACACCTGAAATTGATCCGATCGCAATTGACTCCAAGAACGCCGCCGTAAACAAACAAATGGACGATGAAGCTGATCGAAAAAAAGAAGAATCTAAGAATGCATACACAAACTATATAAAGTATCAAAAGAAACTAAAGAAAGAAGACGAAGTTCAATATCTTCCTGACTTCGAACCTATTGAGTAGCTTATTTTTTCAAAATTTTAGGTTGCGCCAAGTTGTTGTTATCTAAGCTTGGTTTCTTGGCGGCGTCCACCTCTGCCTTTTTCTCGTCTTTAACCCCGTAATGAGTTTTCACCTTAGAAACCGTTCTTTTAATTTGGCCTTCAATTGTTTGCGAGTCTTCGTATTCGTCAATCGTCTTAAGATCCATCTTTTGGTATTTACGTTTTTCAGTAATACCGACATCGGGATAACGATACTTTAATAATTGTGCGCTTTGATTATAGTCCTCTAAAAGTTTCGTAAGCTCTTTATGTTCGCGCAACAATTCACCCACTAGGGCTTCAGCTTCTGCCTTAGTTTTCGCACTATTTTTGTGATGAATGATCTCTTTAATTGTATCTTCTTTAGATTTAATTTTCGCTTTAAGTGTACTCAGAGACGAAACAACATCCATCCATTCTTTTGTCCGCTCTTGCTGTTGACGTTCTTCAATCGGAACCTTCTCTGGAGTTGCTGCAGGAGCACTGCCTTGCTCACCACCACCACCTTCGTTCGCTAACGCGGCGAAACTGAATGCAAAAAAAACTATCAAAATAATCTTACTGAGTAGAAACATGATGCCTCCAATTCAAACTCAATCCAATCGGAGTGATTCGCTTAACCAGAACGATAATTTTAGGCGCCGATACGTTGGTTAAAGTTAACTTACCATCTTTGATACTTTCTGTAACCTCATCTAGGTTCCAACCAAATCGTTTGTCGTCTAAAGCTTCGATCAGATCCCGTTTCGTTTCCCCTAAATCAATTCCCGAAATTTCAATATCAAAAGATAAAATGCCCGCTTCAGAAATTCCATTTCCAAAATTTTGAACATCATCCGTAAAATCTTTAAATGCATTGGATACTGGGCGTTCTGGCGGAATTTCAACGATGGGCTCAGCACTCGGCTGAGATGGCTCGTACTGCTGTTCCGGTTGTTCATATGAAGGCGTTTGAATATTAAACAAATCAGACATCGGTTGATTCTGATTTCCTTGATCATCCGGTGCTCCGAGCATATCTGAAAGCGACACGGCCGGAGCATTGTCTGGCGGAGTCACATTTAGATCCAACGAGTTTGTCGATGAGACCAATGGTTCTGCGGGTTCTTCCACCACCAGATCTGACGGCAGTGGTTCTTTAGAATTCTCTGGAGCACCGTCAAAACCAATAAAGAATTCAGTCTTGCAGTGCTCACAGCGATAGAGCGTCCCGAAATGATCTTCGGTCACAGCGATAGGTTTTGAACAATTCGGACATTGAGCCATTAGCTCAATTATCTTCTTTTATTATCCTTTTGTAAACGGCGACGCTGTTCACGGTTCATTTTACCGTCATCAGCTGGGCCACTACTATAGCTCATTTTGTTCCTAGGCTTAGTTTCTGGAGCTTCTAAACCACGACCAATGTCTTGCTCTTGCGGTGCTTGATAATTTAGTTCACTTAAATCTTGTTCTTCTGGCATGAAAGACTCAAGAGCCTCTTGAGCCTGCTGAGCAACAATTTTCACTTTCATCAATTTTTCGGCTACTTCCTGACGAATGGATGTATTCAATTGTTCAAATGCCATGAAGGCTTCTTTTTTGTATTCAATCAAAGGATCTTTCTGAGCATAGCTGCGTAACCCGATACCTTCTTTTAATTTATCAATAACAAGTAAGTGCTCTTTCCATTTTGAATCGATACTTTGAAGCAAAATCATTTTCTGAACTTGATCAAAGTAAGGGCCCATATCTGTTTTCTGAGCTTCGTAAACATGTTTAATGGCAGCTTTGATCGCGTCGATAATACTATCGGCCGTTCCCGCATAAATCGTTGGATCTAAGCGGATACCAAAAACTTGCGACATTGAAACGGTTAAACCTTCAATATTCCATTGGTCACGTGGTGCACCTTCCGGCAAGTTCATGTCGATAATATTTGAAGTCACTTCACCCAGCATTTCCAAAATAGTCGCGCTGATTTCGTTCCCTTCAAGGACATTACGTCTCATTTGGTAGATGGCATTTCTTTGGATATTCATTACGTTGTCGTAATCGAAAAGATTCTTACGAACATCAAAGTGATGTCCTTCAACTTTTCTTTGAGCACCTTCGATTTGTGACGTCACCATTTTAGCTTCAATGGGTTCATTTTCATCGATCTTTAAGAACGTCATGGCTTTTTGAATTTTTTCACCATTGAAAATTCTTAGTAAATTATCTTCTAAAGATAAATAGAAGCGTGATTCACCGGGATCACCTTGACGACCCGAACGGCCTCGCAACTGATTATCAATACGACGCGATTCATGGCGTTCCGTACCTATGATGTATAAACCACCGGCCGAAATAACTTCCTTTTTTTCAGCATCACATTGTTCTTTGAATTTCTTTAACGCCGCTTCGAACTCGGGTCCTTCTTCAGCATTTACTTCACGACGTGCTAAACCTTCCGCATTACCACCCAAAACGATATCCGTTCCACGACCCGCCATATTGGTGGCGATAGTCACTGAGCCCTTACGGCCGGCTTGGGCTACGATTTCTGCCTCTCTCTCGTGATGTTTAGCATTTAGGACCTGGTGGCGAATGCCTTCTTTTTTCAAGAACTGGCTCAATAATTCAGAGCGCTCGATACTGATTGTACCCACTAGAATCGGCTGACCATTATGCTGACGAGATTTGATGTCTTGAACGATCGCATTGAATTTTGCGCGCTCTGTTTTATAGATCACGTCGTTTTTATCTACGCGGGCAATCGGTCTATGAGTTGGGATAACAGAAACCTCAAGATCGTAGATTTTTTTGAATTCCACGGCTTCCGTATCCGCCGTGCCTGTCATACCTGCTAATTTAGAGTACATTTTAAAATAATTCTGGAACGTAATTGAAGCTAGCGTTTGATTTTCATTTTTGATTTCAACGCCTTCTTTTGCTTCGATCGCTTGATGGATACCATCGCTCCATCGACGACCTGGCATTAAACGGCCGGTGAACTCATCAACGATAACGATTTCACCATTTTGAATCATGTATTCAACATCTAAGCGGTACATGTGGTGAGCTTTTAATGCTTGAATTACGTGATGAAGAATTTCAATGTTTTCAGCATCGTATAAGTTACCAAGGCCCAATAGCTCTTCAACTTTTTTATTACCTTCATCCGTTAGCGAAACCGACTTTGATTTTTCTTCTGTTGTGAAGTGTTCTTTTTCTTTTAAGTGAGGAATAATTTTATTAATAATTACGTACTTGTCCGTAGACGCTTCCGCAGGACCAGAAATAATCAGCGGCGTGCGGGCTTCATCGACTAAGATGGAATCGCACTCATCTACAATTGCAAAATTATGACCCTTTTGGACGTAGTCATTTAAATCAAATTTCATATTGTCGCGAAGATAATCGAACCCTAACTCATTATTAGTCGCATACGTAATATCACTAGCGTAAGATTGCTTTCTTTCTTCATCCGTTAAGCCATGAACGATAATACCTGTAGTTAAACCTAACCAGCCATATAGACGACCCATCCATTCCGCGTCCCGTTTTACAAGGTAGTCATTCACCGAAACTACATGCACCCCTTTACCGCTAAGTGCATTTAAATAAACAGGAAGTGTCGCAACTAATGTTTTACCTTCACCCGTTCTCATCTCTGAAATACGGCCTTTGTGAAGTGAGTAACCACCGATCAACTGAACATCGTAGTGGCGCATACCTAAACAACGTAAAGAAGCTTCACGACAAACTGCAAACGCTTCTGGCAAAATATCATCTAAGGTTTCACCCTTCGCTAGGCGTTCTTTAAACTCAGGCGTCTTCGCTTTCAGCTGATCATCCGTCAGAGCTTTCAACTTAGGTTCCCATGAATTGATTTTATCAACGATGGGCTGGATAGTTTTCATTTCGCGATCGTGTTTGGTACCAAAAATGGATTTTAATAAGTTTGCAATCATGTGGACTAGGATAGACTCCTAAAGTGAAAACAGCAACTTAGAACTGGTTTACGTCTTAGAGTATCTAATTTGACGAAGGGCCTCATAGACTGAAACCGCTACGGCTGTGGCCATATTTAGACTTCTGACTAGCCCCGGAGTTGGAATGAAAACACTTGTCTCTTCGTTATCACGGATTAGCTCGGGACTGAGTCCTTTGGACTCTTTGCCAAACACTAAAAAATCACCCTCTTTAAACTGAAAATCATAGATTGAATGTTTTGCGTGCGCAGAGAAATACACCTTACGACCCGCGGGTAATTCTTGGATAGAATCCAGTGTCGACCACTGCAAATGTTGCCAGTAATCTAAACCCGCGCGTTTAAGCTTAGCATCGGTGATTTCAAACCCCATGGGTTTGATTAAAGTTAATGAGGTTTCCGTGGCCACACATGTGCGGCCTACATTGCCGGTATTATTAGGTATTTCCGGTTCGACAAGAACAATATGAAGACGAGGATTATAAGTAACGGTATACTTCCTGACCCAGTTTGGTAAGGGCGATTCGACGACCTTTATCTATAACAAGCTCTAGATTCATTAGTTCGCGGTAAAGGGCCAAATCAAGAGGCACTGTATCACGACCGGAACTTTTGCCTAATTTTTGGATATAATTCCTTTGTCTTTCGTTTAATTTTTTTGGAATCGGTGGTTTTTCCGTTAGCGCTTTTTGCCAGTCGCCATTTTCGATGTATTTAACGTCTGAATTTACTTTTTCTGGATTTAAAAAATAAACATAGGCTGTCGTCTCGCCACTCTCCGTCTTAACTGATATCAATTCTTTATGAGTTAGACCCTGAGCTGGGTTTTGAGGAAAAAAGCCCATCATTTCATCAATAATATGTCCAGCCATATCTGATGAATTTAAGTGCACCAAAGTACCTTGAACCATATCAGATCCCGCCTTTACAAGCACAGGAAAGCCTACTTTAGAACGATATACAGCAGCCTGGATACAGGCTGACTCTGCTGAAACAATAAGATTCTGAACTCTACTTAAGAAGAAATCCCCATCTGCCAAAGAAGTGCACAGAAATATAGAATTTGTCGACATAATTCCCCTCCAATTAAGACTCCAAATTGCGAAGGCTGGTAGATATCAAAGACGCATCAGATGCGCAAGCAACCAGAATTACCGTTTTGCGTTATGTGAAATATTTCTTAGTCTAAGACAAAAATTGTTTGTTATTACAATACTCAAACTACGAGGGTGAAAATGAGTGAAGATACAATAGATTTCATGGGTTATATGTGGATCCAAAAAGAAGACGGCGTAGTAACCGTTGGTATTAATGAAGAAGGACTTCAGGACTTCGACGAAATCACATCTATTGAACTGCCTTCAGAAAATGACAAAGTAGAGGCCGACACCGTAATAGGCACGATCGAAACTGATGATGGTCCTCTTGATATTTACTCTCCAGTTAACGGCACTGTTTTAGAAGTTAATCCACAAGTTCTTGAATCGCCGTCATTAATCCAAGACGACCCATTTGAAGAAGGCTGGTTAATCCGAATCGAATCGTCTGATGATTTAGACGAAGATGAAGACGACATTGATGAAGATGATGAGGACGACGAAGACGAGGATTCCGAAGAGGACGAAGAATAGTTAGTCTTCCGTGCTACCTCGTTCCCCGGCGGCCCAAAATATTTTTCTATTTTCCTTATGTTCACTGATTTGGGGATCTACTTATTTTGTAATTACAATACAAATTAGCCAGGCATCCCCATTAGTTACCGTTTTCTGGCGTTTCGTTATTTCTACGCTGATCATGTTCGCCTATTTAAAGTTCACTAAACAGAATTTAAAATATAGTCTTCAAACTCACCTATGGTTTTTCCTCCAGGGCGTTTTTAATTTCTCTATTAACTACATGCTGACTTACAAGGCTGAAACATTTATTAAATCCGGAGTTTTAGCGATCGCCTTCACTACGATGGTTTATTTTAATATTTTATTCTCATGGGTATTTTTCAAAAGAACTATCGCTTCAAAAGTTATTTTTGGATCGCTATTAGGTGGCCTCGGCATATTACTTATTTTTAAAGACGATCTATTTATTAGGTCTTCAAACAATGAAGTATTTGGAATGCTGCTCGGTCTTGGGGCGGCATTGTCGGCTTCAACTGGAAATATGGTATCTGCGCGGAATATTCAAAAAGGTGTAGGCATAGCTACGGCCAATTCGTTTAGTATGTTGTACGGGACTCTGTTCACGGGCGTTGTTGTTTTAATTTCCGAAGTATCATTTAGAATTCCGTTCAACCTGTCGTTTATTTCAAGTTTACTTTACCTAAGTATTTTTGGAACTGTGATAGCTTTTGCTGCTTACAATACAATGATCAAAACAATGGGTGCCGAAAAAGCGGCATACACCACAATTATTTCTCCTATTTTAGCTATCCTACTTTCTTATGCTTTTGAAGGCTTGCAGCTTCATTTAGCTATGGTATTTGGAATCCTGCTGTGTTTAGCAGGAAATGTTTTAGTTCTTTATAAACCGAAACTAAGGCCTAATTAATTCCCATTCTCTGCGCATAGTTGTGACTAGGATCTGACGACATTTTTTCGATCATTGGTTTTTGAATATAAATTAAATCTTCCAGCGAGCAATAACCATAGAGACTGGATGGACAACCATATATCAAATGTTGAGAGTAAACAGAATTAATTACCCGAGCTTGATCCGAATAGCTCATAGACTGATGAATGCTAAGCAATTGGCTGTGAGCAGCTTTCATTCCCGTATCAAATTCTAACGTCGAAAGTTTTTTAATTTCCGGCAAGTTAGGATCGCAGCTTAAATCACGTCCATTTGGGTAGCATACTCGAATGGCGTTAGCCACAAGGTCTTTCCTAAAATTGAAACTGTACATTAGGAAAGACACCTGCAGGAAACTCAGCTGCAAATTCGTTAAATTATTTAGTCCCCATCGCTGCGCATAGGTAACGCTAGGATCAGAGGACATCTTATCAGAAATTCCGTTTATATTGAAAATGTAATCAGAATACTTAACAGGGACCGTGTTTCGTCCAAAGAAAATATCGGTCTTGAATAAACTCATCAGATCTATTTTTTCACGTTCGGGAAGCGTATCTACCAAACGCAGAAGCTGGTCTCGTTTTTCTCGGAATCGTTTATCTTTACTTGGTGTTGAATACTGATCAAAAGGCAATCCCAGTGGATCGCAATATTGATAGTGGCAAAAAACCGTTCCCTGTAATGTAGTGACCAGGCGATCGTTCAAATCATTGTATAAAGACCTAGCTAATGAATAGGCTTTTTTGTACGGAGCAATTTTAAATCCCAGCTTCTCATATATATGGGCATGAAATTCATCGAATGACATATCGGCATTTTCATATTGCTCCAGCGAATAGCCAGGCATTGATGATTTAGCAACTAATTTCCATTTACCGCTCTTAAGAATGGGCCAACGCCATTTTAGAAAGCCTCCTGAATTGGAAGCATGATAGCGAATATCTGCTTGAGTCTTGTAAGCATATTCACTGGATGGCTCATTACCATAGAGCACCGAAATACACTCAGCACCACAATAGCTTTGGAAGCCAACATCATAGATCACTTGAGTGTGGCCCGTGTTACCCGATCGTAACGTTAGAATGACGGATCCGGGAGTCACAAATTCAGTATTTATTTTAATTGGATAAAGATCATTGAATATACTATGAGTGTAGGTCGAATCAAAAAGGTAGCGCATAGCTGCCTTGAACCGTTCATCTTTTTTCCAATCCGCGTCTGTCGGCAATGTACTCCATTTTTTTGATTCACTAAAATGTCCGAATAATTTTCCAGAACCAGCTAGTGAATTCAACATGGGTAGCTTGTTATCATGGGCGTATATCCAGCGACCTAACAAAGCGTAATCTGCACAATCAAATTCAAGGCCACTACCAACCGCCAAGTTAGTCGACGCATTTTTTTTAAACCAGTCTGCAAATTTTTTTTCATCCTCAATCGACCACTCATTTTTAATTGGCGACCACAGTGGCGAAGGCGCCTTGTTTAATTTACCAATTTCGTTATCCTTATAAAAGGAACTGGGTCTATGAATTAGATCATTTAAGTGTATAAAATACTTTGCTCTATCTAAGACTTCGTTAAGCTTTTTTCCATTAAATTTTGAACGCTCGATGACCACTTGTGATGTCTGTCTCTGATCCACTTTAATAGCAGGATCATCCACTACTAAGAGAAAAATGCCGCCCTCGTATTCATTTAAAATTACCCAACGATTCCACTTTGCGCCCTTAGGATCTGTATAACTATTTGTGAATTGCTTTGCCAAAACAGGGGCCGCAAATAAAAAAGAAGTAAGTAAAAAAACATAGGTGGTCATATTTACCTACTTCGGTTGTCCATAACATTACTCGTGCCAATCACTACCTTTTTTAGACTTTTTTATAGAGGCAGTATGTTATTATTTTAACGCTAAGACACATGGACGACTAGACCTTTGTCTTGTTTCAAGTAAATCTTAGTACCCGGCTAAAAATGACATTTTCACAGGTCACGAGTTGCCTATTTTTCGCCTGCGGGGTAAAAAAATGTCTCATTTCCTTAGAAAAGGTTGGTGTCTTTTGGAAAGCACAGGCGATTTTCCTTTTTCAGCTACAGACAAAGTTCCCTCAGGAACAACCTATGCGCGCGAAAATTTTTTTGAACTTGCTGAATCGATTCCTAGTTTTGTCTGGACGACTGATGCGCAAGGAAATATCGAATATTTCAATCGAGAATATCAATCTTATTTGGGAATGGCTGTCAGCCAGGACAGCCTGTTGTTTTGGTCCCAAGCTGTTCATGAAAATGATCGCGCAGAGTCCTACTCACGGTGGACGAAATGTTTATCTACCGGAGATGCGTTCGAAAAGGAACACCGCCTACTCTCAAGCGATGGAACTTACAATTGGTTTTTAAGCCGAGCTATTCCCATTCGAAACAGCGAAAACCAAGTTTATCGCTGGATCGGTACGGCCACTAATATTGAAAAACAAAAAAGTATTCTATTTAGTCTTCAAAGCTCAAAACACCGTTTAGAAATTATTCTTGAGGGCATAACAGATGGAGTTACCGCTTTTGATCGCGATGGAAATTTTGTCTATGCAAATCCTGCTGGTGCACACATGTGTGGATTTAAATCTGTTGCCGAGATGTTGTCGACTCCTACCGATCAGGTTATGGATAGATACCTTATCTTAGATGAACAAGGGCAAGCCTTTGCAAACGAAAAACTACCTGGACGACTGGCGCTTAAAGGTGTAAAAAATCCTCCCGAAACGGTCGTACAAATTGAAATGAAAGATACTGGCAAACGCAATTGGGTTCTGATAAGTGCCGCGCCTGTGTTTGATGAAACTGGTGAAGTTCTATACGCTGTATCTATTTTTCGTGATTTCACGATTCATAAAGAGAATGAAAATTCGCTTAAAAGCCGTGAGTCCGCATTTCGCTTGATAGCCGAAACGGGAATCATTCTTAATTCATCACTAGACTACTTGGCGACATTGCAAAAATTATGTGAACTGATTGTTCCCCTGCTTGCAGACTGGTGTACAATCGACGTCATTTCAGATCCCAAAGATCCTAAAACGATAAATTGGCATTGGAATCCCGCCAAGCGAAAGTGGGCCGAAGAGTATCAAAGAAAGTACCGTACTGATTGGCGATCGTCACCGGGAACAGCACGAGTCTTTAGTACCGGAAAATCCGAACTGTACGAAACTATTTCTATGGAGTTACTCGAGGCAAGTATTGCAAATCCAGATCAGCTAAAAGAGATTCGCAAAATTGGAATGAGTTCAATTATGTGTGTTCCGATTGTGGCAAATAATAAAGTTCTTGGAGCCATCACCTTTGTAGCGTCTGAATCGAAACGAAAATTTTCTTCCTTTGATTTAACTCTAGCTGAAGACGTGGGCCGACGTGCTGGCTTAGCCATTGATCAATCTTTGCTTTATGAAAGTGAACGTCATGCGCGTGAACAAGCGGAGAATGCTAATAATTCAAAATCTACGTTTTTGGCCAATATGTCCCACGAAATCCGTACACCGTTAAATGCGTTAATTGGCTTCAATGAACTTCTGCGCTCAGATGCCTTAAGTAAAGATGAACGCGCAGAATATCACAATATTATTCAACGTAATGGAGAACTTCTATTACACCTTATAGATGATATTTTGGATTTATCTAAAGTTGAAGCAGGTCATTTGGCAGTAGAAACAGTTACCGTTTCACTTTCTGATCTGCTTGAGGAAATTAATTCTTTCAAAACAGCACGGGCATCCGCAAAAGGACTTAAATTCGTTATGGATGTTGCGCCCGATGTACCGCATGAATTCGTTACGGATCCTTTGCGATTGAAGCAGATTTTAAACAATATCATTGGAAATGCTATTAAATTTACGTCAAACGGATTTGTTAGAGTCACGGTAAGCTGCGATAGAATTCGCCGCAAACTTATCTTTAAAGTAATTGATAGTGGGATAGGCATCCTGCCAAAAGATCGAGAAAAGCTATTCCAACCGTTTAGTCAGGCGGATGCTTCTGTTACCAGAAAATACGGTGGTACAGGCTTAGGACTAATTTTATCCAAACGATTGGCACAACGCTTAGGGGGAGACCTTGTTTTAGAGGATGCTAAAGACAATAAAGGTGCTACATTTAGAATTGAAATCGCTTCAGATTTAATAGCAAACTCTGTCGTTGAAAAAATCAACATATTGCCCGAAAAATCTGTTAAAGGTCTCAAAATTTTGGTGGTTGATGATTCTATCGACAACCAAGTTCTAATTGAACATATTCTGAAATCACGAGGCGCCGCAATCGAAACTGCTGACAATGGCCAAATTGGAGTGAACAAAGCCTTAGAAAAAGAATACGATGTTGTACTTATGGACGTACAAATGCCCGTTCTAGATGGACATTCCGCTACTCGCATTTTGCGCGAAAAAGGCTATTCACGCCCGATTATTGGCCTTACCGCCCATGCCATGCAAGATGATCGTCGCCGATGCCTAGAAGCAGGCTGTTCTGATTATCTAACTAAACCTATCCGCACAGATATGTTGATTCAGACTATCAGTCGTCATATTACTTAATAGGTATGGGTAAAAATCACTCGCACCATCATCGCGGACACTCGCATGGCTCAAGCTCATCTCGAATGGGCATCGCCTTTTTATTGAACCTTTTTTTCGCCATTATTGAACTAGTGGGTGGACTTTATACCAATAGTTTAGCGATACTTTCAGATGCCTTCCACGATCTAGGCGATGCTTTGGCCATCGCGCTGGCTTGGTTTTTAGAAAAAAAATCTAAAAAAGGTAGTACATTAGAATTTTCATACGGATATCGCAGACTCAGCGTGCTGGGCGCACTCATAACAGGCTTAATTTTAATGACAGGGTCTGGACTCATTTTAGCAAAAGCCATTCCCCGACTATTTAATCCCGAAGAAACTAACGTTGAAGGTATGTTGCTGCTTTCAATTTTAGGTATTTCTGTTAATGGCTTTGCCGCCTTTCGTATGTCCAAAGGCACTTCGTTAAATGAAAAAATGATCCTTTGGCATTTGTTAGAAGATGTTATGGGCTGGGTCGCTATTTTTGTGGGTTCAATCGTTATGATGTTCTACAAGCTACCTGTCCTTGATCCCATCATGGCGATCGGTATTGCAGTTTGGGTATTGTGGAATGTTTTTAAAAACATAAAGACGACTTTGAACGTATTCTTGCAAGCTACTCCTGACGGCATCACTATTTCAAGCGTAACTGAAAAGATTAAACAGGTACAATTGGTCAAAAGCGTTCATCATCTGCACCTATGGTCAATGGATGGAGATCACCATATTTTAACGACACATTTGGTTGTAGACGACAGTGCCACCAAAGATGAAGTTCATAAAATGAAAATTAATTTGAAGAAGATTTTAATGGACGAGTTCCATATCACCGAAGCGACTATAGAAGTCGAATGGCCGAATCAATCGTGTTCTGATCCTAAACACTAGGATTAAAAAAAAAGCTCCAGACTGTTTCCAATCCGGAGCTTTCGAATTTAATCTGTCCTAAATAATTACCAAATTACGATGCGATCTTTATCAGAAAGAACCATCGGTTGGCCGGCTTTACAGTCAAAGGCTTCTTGGAAACCAGGTTGATGTTTAACTTGTTCATTAATTCGCGCCCAACCCAAAGCATGTGGATCTGTCTTTAGCTGCTTTTCCTTGTAACCATCCCGCTTTACTTCACACCAAGTGCGTGCATAAGAAACGAAGAACTTTTGCTTATTTTCTTTTGTTCCTTGGTTATCTTTAAACGCTGCTTTGTACGCAAAACTTAAACCCACAAGGTCAGCTACGTTTTCACCAAGAGTTAATTTTCCGTTATGACCTGCTTTATCAAACTGGGCGACCATACGTTGGCCACGCTTTTGGAACTCAGCTAGATCATTCATAGTCATCCAAACACGCAAAGTACCTTTGTCGTCATAGCGTGACCCTTGATCGTCGATACCGTGACCAAGCTCGTGCCCCATGACAGCGCCCACCGCACCCAGATTTTCTTCCAATGTATTTTTGTCATCGAAGAAAGGGTATTGCAAAATACCCATAGGCATTACGAATTTATTTTCGCTTGGAGAGAAGTACGCATTAACCGTTAACGGCCCCATACCCCAAGCATCTTTGTTAACTGGTTCTTTCATTTCTTTAATCGTCTTCTTGATCAAAGCAACTCGTAGTCTTTGTGCATTCTTGATTGGCTCTGTCGCAGAGTACTTTTGAATTGGGTTGAAATTCCACTCACGATCTGTTTGAGGAGCTACGACTTGCAAACGGCAGGTTGTGATTTTCTTTTTAGCTGTTTCTTTTGCTTCCGCAGATAACCACGTGCTTTTATTAATTCCATCTAAAATAGACCCACGAATTTTTTCAGAAATCTCTACTACTTTTTGCTTAGGGAAATTTGGAAATAGTCTTTGCATTAGAACTTCATCTACTTCTTTTTCGAATTCGTTCATCATTCGTAGAGTACAGCGTTCTTGGCGAACGGGACGAGTTTCCGGACCACCTAAATGTTTTTTATTGAATGCAAATTTCTTTGCAAAAAATTCGGGGTAGCCATCATCCATTAAACCAGATGCGGTTCTATATAAATAGATATCTTTAAGAGTCTCTAGGTTTTTTTCTGTTAAGTATTCATTGTAAAACTTAAATCCCTCAGGAATGTTTACGCGAACATTTAACTTCTTAGGAACATGTTTGAAGTACACTTCGGCGCCCACATTAGGAAAATCTTTTAAGAATTGCGCTTGCGGCATATCACGCTTTTCACCCCAACGCTGACGACGTTCTGCCGCCTTAGGATAACGCTGCACAAATTCAGTTTCTAAATTGTACATATTTTCAATTCGAACTTTCATTTCTTCAGCCGTCATAGTTGGATATACGGTTTTGAAAAACTCAGTCATAACTGCTTTGTAATCCGCAACTAGTTCTGGTTTTTCATAATAACCGTGATCTGGTAAACCCATGAAGCTTACTGCCATATAGGCATCGTATACGTCCGAATTGTCAGAGTTTGCAGAGCTATCAAATACGATGAGGTTTGATTTTCCAGCAAAGAAGTTATCAGAGTCTAATTTTAGGAAGTCTTTTACCGTTTTAACTTTTGCAATCGCTTTAACTCGTTCCGCTATCGCCGACTTTTCTTCTTTTGCGCCAGCGCTTTCATTCATACAGGCCATGTAGAAATTTTTTATTTGCATTGCACGCGGAGTTAGCTTCTTTTCTTTGTCGATATTAGAAAAGAACTCTTTCTTTTTATTTAAGATTCTTTCAAATGAATCGCTAAATGAAAAAGTGTGAGAGCTGCGATCTGGACGAAGCTCAAATGAGTTTTCAACATCACTACAAACGTAATCATGAAAATTCTCACACGCAGATATCGTTGAGCTTAAAGGAAATGTCCTTCTTTCTGGAATCTCACTTGTTTTTTTGCTCATTGGTAACGCCTTAGTATCCGTATTTTGGTGTGCCTGTGTTGTGATAAACGCAAAAGCAGACAGACCCGCTAACAAAAATGCTTTCATATATTTTTCCTTCTATTTAAAGATATTAGAAAATGATTGATATAATGCTAAGGTGGTCAGAATTTAATGTCATTACTTTATATCAGTAATGATATCTCGCAAAAAATGATCGCGAAAATTATATGGTAACGAATAGTGTCCTTCACCATCGTATAGTTTAAAACGCACATCAGTAAGTTCTTCCTTCATGAATCGCGACCAGATCGGATGAACAACGTCGTCGGCGTTTCCGTGGTACAAATAGTAAGGAACTTTGATATTTTTGATTTCAAATCCCCATGGTTGAAGATAGATACGCATATCAGACAAAAGTCCGTATGGCCCCTTCATAACCGAAAATTTAAATGTTTCGAACAAAAATGGTCCCATTTCGGGATCATCCAAAACTTTTCGATCGTTAGGACTAACTCCTTCAAAATCTGAAGTTAGAATTTGATCAATACGATCAGCATTTCTATTATACAGACGCTCGATAAAAAATTCCAACGCAGGCCGAGGCAGCATTTTGTTCAATAGATATATTTTCTTTTGAGCCTGATTTAAAAATGGAAACTTTTTTAACTCCATTGGCCCAATTCCGTTAATAGATAATGTCGCTTGCACTCGATGTCCTAAAAAGAAGGAAACAGCTGCGGCGTAGGGTCCACCGCCACTTACGCTAAGGACAACGAATTTTTCGTAACCTAATAAAGTCATGAGTTCATCGGTATTTTCCGCATATTTTTTTAGACTAAAATCGGGTTCATGTTCAGCTATTCCATATCCGGGTCGATCCATCGCAATCATAAAAAAATCTTTTTCGTAAGGACTGCCTTTTAACAACATCTGGCCTTGTTTGCCCGTACCCGGAAAACCGTGAACAAATAGAATCGGTTTTGCTAAGGGATTACCATACGTATAATAATGAACCTTTTTATTATATTTCGAAGTGAATGAATGAGCCTGCATTTCCATAAACGTGTGTTTGAATGTAGACCTATAACTTTAAAAGTTCAACTTGAACTCTGAAAAAATACCTCTAACCTTTATACTTATGAATCTAATAGATATTTCAATTAAACGTCCCGTATTTGCATGGATCTTGATGAGCGCGCTAATCATTTTTGGCGCAGTTGGTTTAAATCGAATGGGCGTCAGTCAACTGCCAGACGTTGATTTTCCCATTTTAAACATTTCAGTTAGTTACGAAGGGGCTGCGCCTGAGTTGATCGAAACGGAAATCCTAGATCCCATCGAACAACGTCTATTGAACGTTGAAGGAATTAACGAAATGAAATCCTCGGCCCGCCAAGGAACGGGAAGCGTTCGCCTTGAATTTGACATTAATCGAAATATTGACGTCGCCTTACAAGAAGTGCAATCGAACCTTTCGCAGTTAGTTTTACCAAAAGAAATCGACCCGCCAGTTATTAGAAAATCGAACCCAGAAGAAGATCCTATTATGATACTTGGAATCTACTCGGAAGATTCCAAGCTGAATATGATTAAATGGATTGATAACTATTTCTTGGATCAGATTCAATTTATACCAAAAATCGGTGAAGTTTCTATAGCCGGTTTCTCTACTAGAAATCTTCGTGTCTGGGTAGATCCCGTTAAATTGCGCAAACATGACTTAACTATTATTGATGTTCTGGAAGCCATTTCCACTCAGCATATCGAATCGGCGGCAGGACAGTATGTTCATATGTCGCAAGAGTTACGCGTGAAATGGCAAGGTGAACTATTAAATGTTGAAGAATTTGGAAATATTCGAATCCTCCGTCGTGGCGGACAAATGGTTCAGCCGCAAACGGCTTTAAAAATTAAGGACGTCGCAAAAGTTGAAGAAGGGTTAAGCGATGTTCGACGTCTGGCCCGCATCAAAGGGAAAGACGCTATTTTTGTTAGCGTGAAAAAGCAACGCGGTACAAATGAAGTGACCCTTGCCGAAACTGTAAGAAAAAAAATTGAAGCCATGAAACCAAATTTTCCCGAAGGCTATACGGCGCAGGTAAATATTGATTTCACCCTACCGACTAAAGCGACTGTTAATTCAACATTAGAAAAACTGGTTTTTGCGGGGGCAATCACTATCATTATCTGCTTTCTGTTCTTAGGAAGCATTCAATATGCCTTAAATATTCTTTTCTCTATTCCAACATCGATTTTGGGTGCATTTATTATTTTATATTTTTCTAAAATGACTTTGAACCTGTTTACGCTACTTGCCCTAACGCTAGCAATCTCCATTGTTGTGGACGACGCCATAATGCTTTTGGAAAATATCGTTCGCCATTTCCGCATGGGAAAAAGCCCCGAGGTCGCCTCTTCAGAGGGATCAAAAGAAATATTACCTTCTGCTGTAGCGGCCTCATTGTCCGTGATCGCGATTTTTTTACCCGTAATTTTTATGGATGGTATTTGGGGTAAGTTTTTTTACCAATTTGGCGTGACAATGTCCGCAGCAATTTTACTCTCGCTACTGGAGGCCGTCACCATCACGCCGATGAGGGCCGCAGCATTCCTGTCATCAGATTCTAAACCCTCTAAGTTTGAACACTATGTAGATCGCGTTTCCGAAAGAGCCGCTCATGGATATCAAAAGATTTTAGTTTTATGCTTAAAATTTCCGAAGACCGTCGTCGTCGTATCACTTCTTATATTTATTATCTCGCTAAAATTAATTCCATCAGTTAAGAAAGAACTTTTACCACCGCAGGATCAAAACATCATTCTTTTGACTGCTATGACAACTCCCGGTAGTTCATTGGATTCCACGTATAGAAAGTCTTTAGAAATTGAGGATGTAGTCAGTAAACGCGAAGAAATTGCAGGATACATTGTAAGTGTCGGCCTGGGCGGCATGAGTCCTACGGTTAACAATATTACTATTCCTATGTATTTAAAACCGAAAGAACAAAGAAAACTCTCTCATTTAAAAATCATGGATGAATTACGTGAAAAATTTAAATCCATTAAGGGAGTTCGAATTCAAATGCGTGATATTTCTTCACGCGGAATTACGTCTGGACGATCATTTCCGGTAGCTTTTAACTTACGCGGCCCCGATTTAATGGTTTTAAAGGAAAAAGCCGACGTCATAATGAAAAAACTGACGGAGTTTCAGTTGGCACAGGATCTAGATACCGATTTCAAACTGGGGTTACCAGAACTGAAAATCGCTCCTAAATCACAGGGTGAATTGTACAATATGGGTTTAACGAAAGAAACCATAAGTCGTACACTAGCGGCCTCCGTTGGGGGCGTTCGCCAAGGGCGCTACACTGCCGATGGAAAACGTTATGATATTCGCGTGAAAATTCCAGAGGCCATTATAAACTCTGAGGACGAAATTGGTTCCCTAGGTGTTAGAAATATTTTTGGAAATATATTATCGCTATCTAGCGCCGTAAATATGGAAAAGATTGGTTCGATGCAGACAATCACTCGAATTAATCGCCAGCGTACGGTTTCAGTATTTGGCTCGCTTCTGCCAGGCGCTTCGCAAAGTGACATTTTAAAGAAGGCCCAAGAGATTGCCGAAAAAGAACTTCCAGATGGTTATAGCTTTGCCCTTGAGGGAGCCGCTTCAGGATTAAACGAAGCGTTTTCGACTCTTACGTCAGCACTTTTCATCGGCATCCTTGTTGCGTATATGATTTTGGCGATTCAGTTTAATTCGTTTATTCATCCCGTAGTGATATTGATTGCATTACCATTTAGTATCACCGGAGCCTTTCTAGCTCTATGGATGGCCGGAGTTTCTTTAAATTTATTTAGCTTTATCGGAATAATCGTTTTAATGGGAATCGCCAAAAAGAACTCGATCTTGTTGGTCGAATTTACAAATCAAATGCGCGATCGATTTGGATCTAAGGCAAATTACAACAACAGTAAAGATCGTGAACTAGTTAAAAAATCTCTTCTTGAAGCCTGCCCGATTCGCTTACGTCCAATCCTAATGACGTCCGTCGCGACAGTAGCCGCGGCTATGCCCCTGGTCCTAGGGAATGCGATGGGTTCTGAGACGCGCTTACCAATGGGTTTAACCATTATAGGCGGAAGCATTATTTCAACGATATTTACATTATTTGTAGTTCCGGCTCTATATTTGATGATGAGCCGTTTAGAAAAAGCCAAGCCACTTCATTAAGTGCTTGGCTTTTATTTCAGAAATTTATCCTAACTCAACGATACGATTAAATACTAAAGCACCTGGTTTTGAATCGGCGCTATCTAAGCAAAAGTAACCCGTTCTTTCGAACTGGTACTTTTTGGCAACGTCAGCATCCTTTAAACTCTGTTCCAATTTAGCCGTTTTAATAACTGTCAAAGAATCAGGATTTAAGTTGATCTTAAAATCTTTTCCTTCTGGAACGTTCTCTGGATCTGGGACTTTAAACAGACGGCCATACAAGCGAATTTCGGCATCTACGCTGTGTCGTGCTGACACCCAATGAATGATACCTTTGATTTTTTTACCCTCTGTCGTTGGTTTACCGCCTAAAGTTACCGGATCGTAAGTGCATTTCAATTCCGTGACTTTTCCAGAGGCGTCTTTAATCACCTCTTCACACTTAATGACATAGGCATTTCTTAAACGCACTTGTTGCCCTGGTGCCATACGGAAAAAATCTGCATCTGGTTTTTCCATAAAGTCAGAACGGTCGATATAAACTTCGTTAGAGAAGTACACCTTACGTTTTCCGTACGCTTCATTTTTTGGATGACTCGATACCATTAGCTCTTCAGTTTTATCTGCCGGGTAATTAGTGATCGTCACTTTAATCGGGTCAAGTACAACCATGGCCCGGTAAGCCACTTTATCTAAATCATCTCGTACACAGTCCTCTAGAATCTCAACATCAATTAAGCTCTCGGCCTTAGCGACGCCGATACGTTTAGCAAAGTTTCGCATAGCTTCGGCCGTATACCCTCGACGACGAATTCCCGAGATTGTTGGCATACGTGGATCGTCCCAGCCGCTGACTAGTTTTTCTTTCACTAGTTGAAGCAGCTTACGTTTACTCATTACTAAGTAAGTCATATTTAGACGTGCGAATTCGTACTGACGAGGCTTTGCTGGCACAGGAACATTATCAATACACCAATCATAAAACGGTCGGTGATCTTGGAACTCTAACGTACATATTGAATGCGTGATTTTTTCGATCGCATCACTTAGAGGATGAGCATAGTCATACATTGGGTAGATATTCCATTTGTTACCTGTATTATGGTGGTGTACCTTTTTAATTCGGTACAACAATGGATCCCGCATATTCATGTTCGGCGATTGCATATCGATTTTTGCACGCAACGTATGCGTACCGTCCGCAAACTCACCGTTCTTCATTCTTTCGAATAAATCCAAATTTTCGGCAATGGAACGATTTCTAAAGGGCGAATCTTTTCCTGGGCGATTAAAATCACCGCGTGATTCTTTAACTTGCTCTTCCGTTTGGCTATCGACGTAGGCTTTGTTTTCTTTGATTAAGTATACAGCCCAGTCGTATAACTGCTGAAAGTAATCAGACGCGTAGAATAAGTTTTCATTCCAATCAAAACCTAACCATTTAACGTCCGCTTTGATGGATTCTACGTACTCAACATCTTCCGTGACGGGGTTAGTATCGTCAAAACGTAAATGGCATCGGCCGTTATAATCTTTAGCTAAACCGAAATTTAAACAAATCGACTTCGCATGACCAATATGAAGATATCCATTTGGCTCGGGAGGAAAACGAGTCACGACCTGCCCACCATGAGTGTTATTTTTAATATCTTTTTCTACTATTTGTTTTAAAAAATTTTGTGCTTCTATTTTTTGTTCCATATAAATCCTACTAAGTGCTTAACAAGTTTAACTTTTTATGTAATTAAACTCAACTAAATGATTCAAACGCTTTTGCAACACTCTGATTTTACCATCGTCACTAAACCGGAAGGCATCAGCTGCCACAATGAAGACACTTCGTTACTACAGCTAATGGGAAAAGGTTGGCATTTAGTAAACCGTATTGATCGTGAAACCAGCGGCCTAGTCGTAATTACGCAGAAGCCAGAACTACAGAATGATATTCAGATCGCATTAACTCAAGGTAAAAAGTTTTATGCCGCTGTCCTGAGGGGTAATATGCCACAAGAGACTGGCCCGTCGTCTGGCATGTGGCACGAATGGTTTTTTCCTATTTCTGACCATGGAGAAGGACGCGACAACCCACAAGGACGCCTAGAAGACCAAAAGGAATCAAGAACTCTTTATCGCGTGATTCAAAGCAATGCTTATTTTTCGCTGGTTACCTGCCATATCTTAACAGGGCGCCAACACCAAATCCGTAAACATAGTCGATTGGCAGGCCGACCAGTGGTTGGAGACACCCGCTATGGCAATGTCAAAGATATCGAGCGCATCGCTAAAATATACAATTTTCATCGAATGGCACTTCATTCCTGGCAGTTAGAATTTCTATGGAAAGGTGACACGATCAAATGTGAATCACCGATGCCAGAATCATTTCTAAAATTATTTGAATCAGCTAAGTAGCTATAAAGGCGCTACGGGTGTCTGTGAACCCATCGCTGCTTTAGATGGTTCAGCATTTATGTCCATCTTTGTATACTCAATACGAGTGCGTTTTTTGCTTAAGTGATTTTCTGAAGTAATCACTTTTGCACGCCACACTTTATCCTTAAATTTTATATAATCTAGATACTCTATCGTCGAAATCTTTTTACTGCCGCTATAGTAGGTCACCTTCACTGGGTAAAAATTCTTTTTGTCATAATAAACCAAGAAATGACTCAAGCTATTGTTGTGATTTTTTACCGCTGTGTAAGTGATGTGATATTTTTTATCGATTCCAAATGGAGTCGGAAATTCTGTATTGAAAAAAGAGTAGGCAAATATGTCCGCCCCTAAACCCATTTTTTGAAATTCCACGATTTCCACAGGCTTGTCCCCAGCCATATCTTGGAAACGTAGAGTTTCCGGGTTCAAATCACTCACCGAATACTTGAAAAGGTGAACTTTATCCGAGTCAGAATGGGTGATTTTAATCTCTGCAACTTCAGTCTTGGTCCTTAATGCATTAAGAACTTTTGAACGTAGTTCCGTGTTGGTTTGGGCTTTCGCTTCCAAAAACATAAGGTTAAACAGGAATAAAATCTTCTTCATCAGCATGCTTGGTTCCTTGTGACAACTCTGTTAAGACCTTTGTCGGTCAGTTTAAGGTCCTGCTTAACGGAAAAATCAGGTTTTTTAGCTAGACCAAAGCCCGTATGGGGACAACGCTATGTCGCATCTTTTGACAGTCGTGAATGGCTTTCGTGGAAAAAAAAACGACATCGCGCCAGTGCCTAATATATGAAATAAACAACGGTTTAAACCACTAGGAGTTCAAATGCGTATTTTAAAAATCGCTCCCTTTTTAACTTTGCTTTACTCTGCAACTACAATGGCCCAAGTTAGTCTTGATGCCAGTCGAGGAACTCTTTATATAGAAGCGTCCGGGCACAATGGCTCTGATGGAAGAGATGGATCAAATTCGTATTATTCACGAGGCTCTTCCGGCGAGGATGGCAGCAGAGGCTCCGATGGTGGCGACGTTACTCTATCCATGAACTATACTAATGGTTCAAAAACTGCGATTGAAGTTCAAATACAAATTCCTAATAAAGGTGTAAATTATAAAAATGAATTCAGCCTTCAGCAGCTTAAGAATATCATGATTAGCGCTCGTGGCGGCAATGGCGGTGACGGCGGCGATGGCGGGAATGGTGGCGATGGAAGTGATGGTAGAGACGGTTCAGATGGCTGCCTTCCTTCAAGTGGCTCAAACGGCAGCGACGGAGATAACGGTGGTGCCGGAGGTGATGGCGGCAGTGGCGGTCGTGGTGGACAAATTAAAATTTATATTCCTGAATTTCAATCTGAACTCTTGATGTTGATTAAAGGCATGGACAATTCTCCTGGTCGCGGCGGAGATGCCGGCAATGGTGGTCGCGGTGGTGATGGCGGCGATGGCGGTGATGGTGGCCGCAACACCTGTGAACAAGGCGGAACGGATGGCTGGGATGGCAGCGATGGGTCCGATGGACGAAATGGCAGCAGTGGATCCAGCGGAAGTACTGGTCTAAGTGGAACCCATGCGTTTATTTTATCAGGTAATAGTTATACTGAAAAATATCGTTTAGAAATTAAGAACCTTGAATACGAAGATGAAAACCTAGACGGACTCATCGAGTATGGCGAAAAAATCACTATTAGAAGATTAACGTTAACCAATACATCGTCGATGCCGTCTCCTAAAGATATTCAGCTAAACGGCTTAGATGGCGTAGCCGGCGAATTTAGTTGGATTAATTCTGATGAAATAGGTCCCATTAAATCGTTAGCTAAAAACGAAAGCATCGTTGTTCAAATCCCTTCTGGTGCGATGGAGTTACAGACGATGGATATGAAAAAATTTGAAGATACTCAAACTCGAATACCACTTGGTTTTTCTAAGGCCGCACTCATCGGAATATTCGATCAGCTACCAACGGCAACCATTAAACGTTTAGGTACCCTAGCTATCACCAGATCTCAGGAAAAACTCTTCTGGGGGCAATCTCGTGATATCGAATTAACCATAATAAATCAATCCGCTCTCCCGATGGGAAAAGGTACTTCACGTAACGTTTGGCTAAAAGCGACGTTAAAATCAAAATTGGTCACTATAAAAGATATTAAATTGGCTTATGGCCAATCGGTTTTCAATTTTAATGAAAATGGTGAAGGCATTGTTGAGCTAGAAACACTAAATAAAGGGCCTAACTCTGTAAAATTGAAATTTACAATCGGTAATCGCTCTGAAATGTTTGCCGACGCAAATTTCGAGTTTAGTTTAGTTCGCTCAGCAGTACGTCCTACAAATCATGAATTTAGAGACGTTGTCGATGTTAAGTCTACAAAAGTTTCTTTTGCTAAGGACTTAATTGCCGAAGCACATACATTTATTCTACCTCTGAAAGAAAAGACCTATTGCACCTTCGGGCCAAAAAACAGTAAGCGTCGATTAAAGCAGATTTCTATTACAAAACAGGCAAATACATCGACTGTTGAATTTGGCTTAACGCTGTCTCAACTTGTATTCTTTAAGAAACAGCTTCCAAAGGTCTATAACGGCCGTCATGAACTCGCTGTGTACTTAGAGGATTTAAAAGCTAAAACATTGACTGGTCCAAAACTCGTTTCATTTCTAAATGACTACGTAAAGCCAGGAACGATAACCACAATGTCTTCAACTAAGCCAGAATGGGTTATTAACAATTGCTTTCAAAAGACTAAATAAGTTATAAAAAAGCGGTGTCTGGATCTGCATTTACCTCTATCCGCTTTATTTCTTCTGGCGATGAATATTACGACCTGATCATTGATGAAATCAATCAAGCTCAGGTCGAAATTCAAATCGAAAGCTATATCTTTGATTTTGACTCCATAGGAAAACGAATTTTGCTGGCGCTTGCAGAAGCACGTCAGCGCAACGTCGGCGTTCGCTTAATGGTGGACGGTATCGGATCTTTGACGTCGATTTCTCAGATACGTGACTACTGTAAAGCACATGAAATTGAATTTCGCGTTTATCGAGCCATCCCTTACATCGGATCTATATTCAAACATTTCACACGATTTCTAAAAGCTACCAACCGTAGGAATCACCGAAAAATCGTTGTCATAGACAAATCCAAAGCATTTGTGGCGAGTTTCAACATTTCGCGCGTACATTCAGAAAAAGAAAGCGGACAAGCTGCTTGGAAAGATTTGGCCGTTTTAGTTCAAGGCCCAGAAGTTAAAAAGATCTCGAGCCTAACAGACGCCTATTGGTTGCGATTTCCATTTTCAGTAATGAATAGCCATAAGCGAATTACATTCCTTCGCGTTCGCTCAACGCATTCAATGGCATCTCGCCGTCTAGCTAAAAAGCAATTGATTGAACGTATAAAAACTTCGCAGGAACAAGTCAGAATCTTAACTCCCTATTTTGTACCATCCAGAAAAGTCATTCGGGCACTCATTATGGCTGCAAAAAAGCACCGCCAAGTGGAAATTATTGTCCCCAACCGGAGTGATTTTTTCGTAGTAGATTTAGCGGGACGTTATGTAGTACGTAAATTGCTTAAATACAAAATTAATGTCTACCAATACCAACCCAGCTTTATGCATGCAAAGTCCGTTATCGTAGATGATTGGGCCACCCTAGGAAGCCATAATTTAAATCATCGCAGTCTTATTCATGATTTAGAAATGGATATTACATTAGAAGGCGAATATGAATTAAAACCACTTGAAAACTATTGGGACCAGTTAAAGTCAAAATCGCTTTTAATATCGAAAGAAGAATTAGACAAAGATTCCTTTTTCATTCGGTTATTGTGCCGTTTCTCTTTTTGGTTTAAAAATTGGTTATGAAGTATAAGTTTCTTACTTTTAATATTCATAAAGCCCGGTCGACGTTCCTTTTAAATAATACTTTAATCAAAATTAAAGAAGCCACAAATTCACTACCTGTCGACTTTATGTTTATCCAAGAACTAGTCGGGAGTGGTGTCGATTTTATTCCCAAAGAATTGAGTACTAAGATCTCCTCACAAATAGAGTTACTTGCAGATTCAATTTGGACGGATCACTGTTATGGCAAAAATGCCGTCTTTAAAAACAGGCACCATGGCAATGCAATTTTAAGCCGTTTCCCTATTGCAAAATGGGAAAACGAAAATATCTCTACCAATAAATGGGAACAGCGTGGCCTTTTGCACTGTGAAATACCACTCGATGACGGTCAAATATTGCACTTATTTAATGTACACCTAAACCTGCTACATGACGATCGCGTGAAACAAGTCGAACGCGTAATTGCTCGCTATGTAAAACTCATTCCACCCGATGCGCCATTTATTCTGGCCGGCGACTTTAATGATTGGGGTAAAGAGTTATCTCATTATTTGGAATCAAAATTAAAACTGTTTGAGTGCCATAAACATCTGCATAAGCATTATGCTAAAACTTTTCCGAGTTTTTTTCCAATGCTCAGTTTAGACCGCATTTACGCGCGAAATATAAATCCAATTCTCGTAGAAACTTTGTCTAAAACACCTTGGAATTTACTCTCTGATCATCTACCGATGTATTTAGAATTCGAAATCTAAATGTTTAATTGTAATAGACGTAAATCTTCGACGCGTTTTTTTGACAAGGACAATAGGCATTGCTTTATAAATTCAGATCTATTGTCTTCGTCACTGATTTGAATAGTTTCCATATCACAATAAGAAAGACGATATTTATTCCATATCTGAGCCGAGTTCGCCAATTTTGCTTTGAGGACCTTCGCTCGATTTGGTTCTTTTTTAGAATACTTAATATTAATTCTTGCAAAGATTCGATTCTGAATTCGTTCTCTTAGCTGTTCGATATCTTTGATTTCGTCATCCATGCAAAGAATAAGACTTACCTGCTCCAGCGTCATTTCACACCGTGCTGAACTTGCGTCTACTCCCGCATGGGATTTAAATATAAAAAAAAGTAGTAACACTGCAATACTTAAACGCATTAGTTAACCTCGGGTACGTAGCGGAAGGCTTCCATATCTACGTCGCTTGGCGCTTCATCATGAGCATGTGGTAAATCGCCTTTCAGCATAACTTTTTCAACTGTTTTACTAATCTCAGGAATATATATTTGGCTTTGAATGCTGACTTTCTTTAACAAAGATAAATCTACTTTCAAACGTTCCCGAGGAACTTGTGAAATGTCTGTCTTATCAAACAAACCCTGATTTAACTTATTAAATATTGAGTACCCGTGAGTTCGATTCAGAGCGCCCATCCAGTCCACAAGCTGGGCATGAGACACGCACCTAACTTCAGGTAACTGGCATACGTCACGGACAAAGCGTTGCAATGCTTTCCAATAAATACCTTTATTCCATAATGAAAAGTGATGACCAATACTCAATGGCATGCGATTGCCGTAATAATTTTTTAAGAAGGCTTGGATATAGGACATGTGGGTCTGCTTTTCGTAATAGTCTAATAACGTCCCATCAATTTCTTTACATTCGCCTGAGTCTTTCGGATTAAAGACTCCATTGCATTGTCCGTAAAGAATATTATAGTCCATCGCCACCGTTTCACGTTTCGTACCCGCTAGTGCAATTCTAGATAAACCAACATTCCATAAGTCTGGCGTGTGTTTATACGGCCACTTGCCTTTTAGAACTTGGCTGGCATCGTAACTATATTGAAAATCCTTAAGTACTTGGCCAGTGATGGAAACTTGGCCAGCCAATAGCGGAGCACGAAAACCTTTAATCATTCCATGTAACTTATATTCCCACTGATTTGCGAAACGAGTATTTAACGTTGGATAAAAACTAAATACTCTTTCCACCAAACGATGGAACTCGTTGAATTCCTGAGTCCATTCCTCAAGGTTCCAATAGGATCCGTCAAAATGACCATTTACGTGGGAGCCGATTTCCACTGGATGTTTTAACTCGTTCATTCCATGCCAAATAAACTCAGTTCTTTTCTGAATATCCATTAGGTCGTTATCTGCAAAGCCAATATCCGAGGCTCCGGCTTTACGTTTTGGTGGCTGATAACTCAATTTATCTTTTTTCTGAAGGAAATAGACGCCGCTAATGAAGTACGTGAATTGAGCGTCTGCTTCGTCACTTAGCCTAAACGTTTCTCTCCAAAAATTATGACTTTTAGAACCGTCGAAAGAAATCAAAACAAATTGGGGTGGTCGTTCCAGCGTTTGGGAAAAACCGATTGCCGCCATAAACAAAAGGGAAAAATAGACCTTAAATTTCATCATGTTCGTTATCCTTATTCAACTGGAGCTTGCGTGAATACAATGAGCCATTTTTAAAAACTTCTTGTTTCAATGATTTTCGAATCATTGGAGGATAGTCGATCCAAGGACTCTCTTCATTAGGTAAAATCGTGACCACTGTAAGATCTCGATCTTTAACTTCCTCTATAAGTGCATCAAGCGCAACCAAGGACGAATCACGGCTTAGTGTTAATGCAACGATGCCACGATATTTCTCGCGCTCTAAATTATCTCGAATGCTTTGTGCGGGGTTCTCAGAGTAATATTCAATATTCCAGTAAAAAGCAAATGCGCCGTTTTCTTTAATCATCTCACGAACCGCAATGCCGCCTTGACGACGCGACAACCTTACAAATGGATAAATTGCCCCAGCCGAGAAAAAGACGGCTTCATGCCCAGTCTGAATTTCGGCTTCCATTGACGGTTCATTAGTAACCCTTTCTTTATTGGTGGGAGCCGCCATGCCTTGTGAACCAAGAATATGACCTTTTGAAAGAATTTGGTAAACCAGTTCCGGATTTTTAACCGCATCGTCACCCGTCAAAAAAAAGTGACCATTTAATTTTTCTTTATCCAATTTATCTAAGATTTTTTTTACAACGTTTACGTCTACTCTACCCGCAAATGTTATAGCAATTTGTTCAGGACCCAATTTATCATCAAAAATTAAATGACTGTCGCGAATTTTTAAACGAATAACGTCCGTTGTGATCGCAAACGATTGAATTGCATATAGTAAAAATATTAAAGTACCGATTTTCATAGCTTTATTGGAGATTTATAAACTATTTAACGGATGATTAAAATATTTTTGATTGGACCTGTATGGAGTTCAGGGCTGTCATTAATTTAGACAGTCCTTAATACCTATAAGCCGTATTCCTTTCACTCTGGTCCTTATTTCTGAAGTCCCTGGGCGGGATACCTGTGATACGCTTAAAAACCTTCGAAAAACTAAATGCATCACTATACCCTACGGCTTCAGCAATGGTTTCTATATTTTCGCTTGTAGTAGATAGTAATGCTCGCGCTTTCTGCATTCTAATGACTGTAAGGTAATGAAGTGGAGTATCGCCTAAGTGCTTTTTGAACTTTTGCGCCAGACCTGCGCGCGATACTCCGACTTCTTTCGCCAGATCTTCTAACGTCCAATCACGCTCGACATTTGAATGCAAAAGTTCGATCGCTCTTTTTACAGAATCATTGTGAACAGCGTGACTCCACGTTCTTGGTTTTGAGCTCTTGGACTCTACGATCTTTCGGACAATAAATGAAAATATAATATCCATTAAATTTTGAATAACAATCTCTGAGCCCATTTGAGGCTCCGCCGCCTCTCTTGACAACATCGTTAATGCGGATTGTATCGGGCCGAAACTTTCAATCTCTTCATTTCTGAGTACATAAATTTCTGGAAGTTCCTTAAAGAAAGGATGTAGAGGATCGTTCCACAACTGATACGCTCCACTTACTAGGGCGTGTCCTCATTTGACTGGACCAGCTGCTGGCTGAAGTTTTAACCAGATAATTGTACAGGCAAACATCAACACAGATTTGAAATTCCGTGCAAGCTTTTCAAAGCGAGTAGCGATACTTCGAAAATGTTTGAGCCGTGCAAATAAATTTTCAACAACATGCCGATTTTTATAAATATGCCTATCAAACTCTGGATTGGGAGTTTTGCTGTTAGATCTTTTTGGAATAACTGGAACCATATTTTTGGTCCGAGCTTTTTCTCTGATTTCCTCTGAGTCATAGCCTTTGTCGGCGACTAAATGCTCACCACTGACTTGATCGATGAGTTGTCCTGCAACTTGACTGTCGTGCACTTGACCCCCAGTGATTTCAATATAGAGCGGGTTTCCATGCGCATCGGCGGCCATGTGTATTTTAGTTGTGGGTCCACCGCGTGATGTTCCAATTGCACGATATTCTCCACGCCGAGCTCCACTAGCATGCTGATGAGCCCGTATGTAACTTCCGTCGATGAATATCCACTCTGTGTCAGCTTCTTTTCGTAGAGCAAAAAAAATTCATCCCACAAACCTTTTTGAGCCCAGCGATTGAAGCGATTAAATGCTGTCTTCCAAGGGCAGAACTCTTTGGGAACTTCCCGCCATTGGGCACCGGTTCTAAGTTTCCACAAAATGGCCTCCATGACATTCCGATTATTGGCTGACTTCTTACAGCCTTTCGATGTCATAATCCACTGAAGTTGTTGCCACAAAGAATCTGTCAAAGCTGTACGAGACATGCAAAAA
>DDVI01000051.1 GCA_002345205.1 Bdellovibrionaceae bacterium UBA2316
GAGGATAGGCGGTTTAAAGCCCGAATTGTCCAATCCCAACATCTAGTTTTCATGGGTTGTTGTTAAAATTGTGTAATTGGAATGGGTCTTTGGCAATGAATTTCACCAATTTTTGAAACTTGCGACGTATCTTTGATTTACTGAGGGTATTTTTTTAGATTTTGAATGAGCGGATCCGTTGCAGATAAATTTCTTAGTCTGCTGATTGATTAAAATTGTCGAAGTTCATATCGAAGTGCTGCTGGGCAAAGTCATCTTCGAAATGATGTTGTTGCTTTGGCGGGCCCCGTGCTGGATGCAGTGGTGGTGGCTTCGTCGCCAGGCCCATATGCTCAAGTATTTTTCGAATCACTTTGGGATCTTCGATGGCTGCGATGATTTTCATGTTTCCACCGCATTTGATGCAAGTCTCAACATCGATGTTGAAGACCCTTGCAAGCAGCCGGGCCCAAGGAATATTTTTCTTTTTTAGCTCTAGTTGCTTTGGATCGATGATGTCTTGTTCCTGGCCTACGACCTTTAGCTCCGGTGGTTTTGGAACGATTTGTTTGCGGTGTTTGTAATGCGGGCCCAGCACGCCATGATAGCGTGTCAGATGAACTCTTGGCCGTGGAACCAGCGCCACAAGTCGCTCCATGAGTTCCATCGGCGTTAACTTCAGTGCTGTAGTTCCATCATCCCATGGTTTTTTGAATCGATAAATCACGTTGCCATAATCATCCGTTGATAATCGTTCTTCGCTAACAGCCGGACGAGCAATGTATCTGCAAATCTTTTCTAAACGATCACGCTCGTGGGCTTTTGTTGCGACTCCTGCATGCAGTGAAAACCCGGAGTTCTTCGCGACAAGTCCTTTTGTGACGGTGTGATCGTTATCGGTGACGGACTTGAGCACGATTGCTTTTTTGCCTTTACTTTTGCCGGTGGCAAACCTGTAGGTCACTGATGTGGCTTGAAGCTTTGAGAGTGTGTCTTCATCTGGAATCGGTATTTGGAATCCACCGTCGTTATCATCTTTGATAATGATTTTTTGCCGCTCAAGGTATTTGGTAATTTTTTGAATAATTTTTGTAAGCACTTCTTCGATCTCTTTAACTGTCGGTGGACTTGCTACCCAGAAGTCGATGGGTTCGTTTTTATTGCTCAGTTCATAGCAGCCATCCACAAACAGTTGATGGAAGTGAATGTTCAGGTTCAGGCTTCCGCCGAATCGTTGGATCAGTGTGACCGCTCCTGATTTGGCGTTCTTAGCCTCGAGGCCTGCTTTTTTACGGTAATACTGGCTTGTCACCAGATGTGAAATCTCAAGGGCTCTTGCCATGACTTTTGGACGGACTGCCAAGCATAGCCTGATCGGCACCGGGAATGTCAGCACCCACTGACGTATGTTTTTGTATGGCAGTACGTGATCGACTAAGTGCGCCGCTGTTTCTGCCATCCGCCGGGCTCCGCAGCTGGGACAGAATCCTCTTTTTTTGCAGCTAAACGCCACCAATATCTCGTGCTGGCATCTAGTACACTGGGCTCGCAAGAATCCGTGCGCCAGGATCCCGCAGCGCAAATACGCTTCGAACTCTTTGTTCACGAAGTCTGGTAATGGATAGCCCAGGTCGTGTTCGACCTGTTGCTGGAACGACAGCCAGTTGCCTTGGATCAGCTTGTAGAGTGTGGTTTTCTCGGGTTCGTGGCGTTGGTAGTGATAGGTTTTGGCATTGGGAATCGACATCGGCAAACTGCATGTCTGCAACTGCCGTGGCCATTTAGGATCGCTTTATTGACTTCAGCGGTGGTGCTGTGGTCCGGAACACCGCCTTAGCTGGATGATTCCGTCCAGTGCGATCAGGTAGGTGGAATGCGCCCCGCCGATTAGACAGCATAGCCCCATATTTTTTGAGTGGGCCGAGGTGGTAACTCGGGCTCCCAGGCAACGACTCTGATAATTCGCGCCATAGCACTGGGTGAAGTGCGCTTAAAAGACTGGTTCCGAGTTCTGAGACGTGAGCTTATTACTGGATTCTTATTGGGGGCTTTTTTGGGACTGATCGGAGCCCTTAGAATATTTGTCTGGCCAAATCGAGAACGTGATTATGGACCACATTATACGAGCATCGCCATCACTGTAGCGATAAGTATCGTAGGCGTTGTTATGTGGGGTTCTATTTGCGGTTCGATGCTGCCATTCTTGATAACATGAGCTTGAAGTTCCATTTGAAAATAGTAATTAAAATATTAAAAATCACGAGTATCGCCAGTAACATGAAAAATACATTTAAAATAGGAATCCCGTTATTGAAATTGAAAATATTCATTCCTTTGCTTGATTTGACTATAATTGCTTTAAGCAAAGCAATTATAGCAGTAAAAAAGAATATAAATATAATCGCTACCAGAATTTGATTTTTCCCAAGAGAATTTTCTTTAGCAAAGCTATAAAAATTTCTATAAATTTTCTTAGGAGAATAAATTTTTTCTAATTTCATTTATGGTAGATTTTTAAAATTTCAGAGTAGCTATCTTCAACCGTTGAAATTTCTATTTTTCCGACTCGCCATTTGCCAGTATTTATATAAATCTTATTTTTTATTGATGGCCTTTGTGACACAAGGATATTTAAAAAATCTAACCATTCTTTTTCGTTATTACCATGCCAATATACGGAGTGCATTAACTTATTAGATACCGATTGTAAATGAATTTGACCTAGGTTGGGAGAAAAAAGTACGATCCGCACAATATCAGACAAACTAAACTCTTTTTCTTTTGGAAAAAGGTCTACAATTTTATTTTGACGAATAGTGAATTTTTGAAACCACATACCCGAAGCAAATACGATATAGAAGCCTATCAGAATGGGAATAAAAAGTCCTACGTATTCCATTTGGGACACTAAAAAGTCTAATGGCGCAAAAACAATTTCTTTCATTTCGACTGAAAGTAGAATGGATTTGCCTAAAACATTCAAAGAAAAACTTGAAATGACTGAAAGAGTCATGATGGATGGCAATGTCGCCCTTGATACCCTTGTAAGATTTGATGAGCTTGGGTACAAGTTATCCATTGATGATTTCGGCACTGGTTTTTCAAGCTTACAGTACTTATTTCGTATGCCATTAGATAATATTAAAATTGATAGATCTTTCGTCAGAGACATGATGAAAGATGATAAAGCACTGGCTATTGTAAAATCTTTAATCTATCTAGCACAATCGCTTAAGATGCAAGTCATTGCCGAAGGCATAGAAAAAGAAGAAGAAAAACACCTTTTAAAAGCTCTAGGTGTTGATTTTGGCCAAGGATTTTTGTTTTCTAAAGCAATCCCTCTAGATGATCTTATCAAAAAAATAAGCACTAAATAAATTTCACATATGATCTTCATCATGTCTATTTAAGGACTTATTCAGTATAAGATATTTATACTAGGACATTTATTTGTCTAAATTTTAAACTAACCATCTTTTTTTGCGAGATTTTATGATTCTTCGAGTATTGCTGCCCGTATTTTTTGTTTCATTATTAAGTCTTACAACACAAGCTCGTCCTGAGTACGCCGCCAAACACAATTATGTTAATTGCAATCTATGTCATATATCACCCTTTGGTGGTGGGGCTAGAAATGTAAATGGAAAACTTTATGGGAGTCATGAATATTCTATAAACCCCTTATCAAAACAAGATCTTGTTTCGTTTGATACACGTTTTGAAAGTTTTTATGCTAAGGGAGCCAAAACCACACGCGGACTTTATTTTATGACCGCAGACCCTACTTTAAACGTTCCCATAGCACAAAACGAAGAAGGCAGAGTCATTGACCGTTTTGTATTTAGCCTGGGTTTAGCACCCATGGAAGCAGCTAAGAACAAAGAACACGAAGCTTTTTTCTTACATGAATTCAATAAACCTGATGCTGAAAAATTTTTATCAAGCCTTCTGGTTGGCAGATTTCTTTTACCATTTGGTTTAATGACTGAAGAACACAGAACCTATACTAGATTACAAACAAAAACTTCAAATTTTGATTATGACATTGGCTTAGGATTAACTGGCGACCCTAAATTAAATCTACACTGGGATGCTGCCTTTACCGGTGGCGCACAAACCCAAGGTGGACAAACTCCAGTTATGGACGACAGCCCTTACGGAATTGTTTTAAACTTAAGATATCATCCCATGAAACATCCTGGCTTTTTTGGTTTAAGTGCCTACACGCAAAACTCACAGACCTACACCCGAGCTTTAGAGGCTTATTCCATCTACAACGTAGTTTCTTTTGAAAGCCTAGTAAATAGAACTATTAATTGGCAAATTGAGTTCACTTACGCTAATGGCTTCAGTAATCCAGATGTTAATTCCTATATGGGAAGATTTTTTATTCCTGCTACTGATACCGCTTGGATGGATACCTTAAAAGATGCCAAGTCCTATGGCTTTTATAGTTTATTAAATTATGAATTAAACCCTAGATGGATTTTACAATACAAATACGATCAATTTATTCCAGATAACCGTTTTATCGCCGATTCTTTTTCCAGAAATTCTGCCGGGGCCAAATATTTTTTAAACAGTAATATGGATTTAAATTTTAGATTAGAACAATCAAACTCTACAAGACCAGGACTGACAGAAGCGGCTATTTTGCCTACTGTTGTTAATACTGTTTTTGTTTTACTTCATGGTTGGTTATAGGAATTTTTATGAATCACAAAAATACTTTCTTTCTCTTAATTTTAATTGCTTTAATCTTTTCTGGCTGCCGCGGTGGAAAACACGCTCCGATGACTGATCCTAATGCATCTGATATATTAGGCAGCCCCCAAGGAAACAACTCGCAAAAACAAGGTGCTTCTTATTCTGGACCAACCTATGTCAAAGACATCAAACCTATCTTCGAAAAAAATTGCGTTCCTTGTCATGCGCAAGGTTCAGCCTATGGTTCATGGCTTGATTACAAAATTGTCTATGCTAAAAGGGCTTTGATTAAAACCAGAGTTTTTGAAAAAAAAGATATGCCTGTTGGAAAAAACTTACCTGATTCATCCAGAGCTCTTATTGCAAAATGGATTGATAGTGGCGCCATTGAATACACCGAGGAAGTTTCCAGTAACGAACCACCTAAAACAGAACCTCCTACCACCACAGAGCCTCCACTTGTTGATGAAGGCGGGCTAACGCCTCCTAATCCCTCAGCTCCAATTCTCGACTCACCAAATCTAGATAGTGGATCACCAATAGAAATTGATTATGCAAAAATAACATATGTTGAGCATATCAAACCGCTCTTTGAAAAATACTGTACACTTTGCCACAATGAAAACTCGGGTCCAGCTATGCCAAACTGGTTACAATATGACATCGTTGTTTTGAAAAAAGAGGCTCTTCTTGATCGTCTATTTGTAAAGAAAGATATGCCCATGCAGGGAATGCCATCCCCAACAGACAGCGAAAAAGAGCTAATTCATCAGTGGATCATGAAAGGATTAAAATATGAAATCAAATAATACCATTACTTCATTAATTATTTTTTTGTTAAGCACTCATTGTTTTGCGCAATCTTCAATTAACATGGAAGCTGTAAAAAATCTTGTCATCACCTGTACTGGGTGCCATGGAGCTGAAGGAATTAGTGCTAATCCTTTGTGGCCAAACCTTGCTGGACAGAAAAAAGATTATCTTAGTAAACAGATTTTAGCTTTTAAAACTAGCGAAAGAAAAGACCCGTTAATGAACCCTATAGCCGCTTCCATTGCTGAAAAAGATATTGAACTGATTGCTGAATATTACTCTAATCTAAAATAATTAGACCCTGAGCCAAAATTTACTAAATGGCTTTTTTTAAGAGGATAGGCGGTTTAAAGCCCGAATTGTCCAATCCCAACATCTAGTTTTCATGGGTTGTTGTTAAAATTGTGTAATTGGAAGATCTTATTAAATTTTGGGTGATCAGATGTGGTTATAGTTTAGGCACTTAGCCGGTCCAAATTGGTGGGATTTACACCCCTCTAAACCGGTCCGCTTTCGTGGGATTTGCCTGCGTCATGGCGGTCCGAACTGCTGGGATTGGACACTATGCATAAAGCAGCCCGATAAAGTCAGTTGAAGTAGAAGAAAAGTTAAAATCCATAAACATTTCATACTACTACGTCTCGGTGCATGACCTTGTGGGCTTGAGAGAAAAAACTAAAGAGATTCGATTTTTGACGAAATAGTCGACAGTTTCTAAAAATGAGACGATCTCAGAATTAGAACTTATTTTTCAGGCCGCAATTTTACTCTCAGATTGTGACTCTTTTAATTTTTGGATGAGATCGACTGTCTGCTCTGAAATGGTCATATAGGGCCCCGCAGGCACAAGCATTCTTTCTGCTTTGTCGCGGTCGCCAGAGTTGATGAGTCGGATGATGTCTCCCGCGGTTTTGTGAAATTCTGCATGTGACGCTTTGACCGCATCGAAAAGCGAAGGATTATTTTCTCGGTGTGCTTGACCATCACCGTAAATCCATTTTCCTAACATACACGCATCGTCCAAACAGACCTTGCTGTGATCCAAACTGCCGTCGGGATTTTGTAGGTATTTGCTCAATTTCATTTTCCAATCTATATGAGCAGAAATAGCCGCATTGAAATCAAAGGGTTTTTCAATTTTAACTAGTTTATATCCTAGAATTTTGGCCACTTCTGAAAACTGATTGGTGATAAGTTCAACCGATGCCGCCAGATCGGAAGAATCTTTGTTTCCCGCTACGGCCATCGTATCGATCTGATTAGAAGATAATTCAAGTTGTTGAAGTGATTTTGAAATTTCCTCAACTCCGATTTTTTGTTCTTTCGTTGCTGATGATATTTCTCTAGATTTTTCCTCTGTCGACTTAGAGTATGATTCCAGCTGTGTAAACGCAGCCGAGATTTCTTTACTTTTAACGGAAACCGAAGCGATTGCTGAAATTGTTTCTGTCGCCGCTTTTTCTAGCCCCTGAGTGACTGATTCGATTTGAGTCTTTGTTTTTTCAACACTTGAGTTTAAAATCTTTTCGATTTCCTGTGCAGCGGTACCACTGGCTCGGGCCAGATTTCCCATTTCTTGCGCTACGACAGCAAATCCTTTTCCATGCTCGCCGGCCCGTGCGGCTTCGACTGAGGCATTGAATGACAAAAGTTTGGTTTGAAAAACGATTTCGTTAATGATTTTTGCTTTGTTTCTAATTTCGGCCATTGTCTCGGTAACCATCGAAATTTCTGTCAATCCAGCCTTCACCGATCGTTGAAGAGCCTGGCTCGACGAGTTGACATCAGATATAAGGTTCGTTAAGTCACTCAGTGCCACCGATGACGATTCAACAGCTTGATGAGATTCAACGGCAAGTCGACTTAACTCACCAGCCGCGTCCGCGGTGGTGGCCACCATGGATGAAATTTCATGTGATGCCGAAGAGGATTGCTGAACCGCCGCTTTTTCAAGCGCTACGACCTTTTTAAGCTGCTCACTTTGAGTATATAAATTCCGAGCCGAATCAAGAAGCTGATCGATCTTAGAAAAAAGAGATTGGATTTGTGAATAGGTACTATTTTTTTTGAAGTTTAGAAATCCCATGTAATTTAGATCGGAAATATCTTAAAGATTCTTTATAGCATTTTTTATTTAAGTCCAAGATTACTGCCTGCTATATCAAATTGGCAAGTAGCCTAGATCAAAGCCCTAATCGATCGGTGGAGGGGCCTGAATCGTCTAAAAAATCTACAGCCGTCGACAGCGAATGGCGTTTGGAAAATCTGCCTCACTGATGCTGCATTTATCGTTCGAATAGATAGACATGTTTCTCGCTCCGGAGGTATAGGACATCAGACCCCAAAATTTTAAATAGTAACTCTTTTCATTTGAGGTACCTGTGAATATCACGACACGACTTTTTATGTTAATGACGATCGTTTGTTTGAGTTCGTCGACAGTTTTAGCGGATGCCGATTATACCAGTTCCGATGGCGCAACATCCACAAATCTACCAGTTAAGTCTGATGTAAAAAAATCACCGGTGAGTGCTATGAAAGATTTTATCGCTTTTGACGGTAATGGTAGATTTTATAAAGGAACTGGTAGCCATAAAGGAAATGAGCAGGAAAAAGAATGTATGGTATATATTGGCAATGTCCGAACAAACTATTCTAGCGCATTTTTTCATACTCGCGTTTTGTACAGCCGATATAACGACCGATATGTATGGTTTGAAGGCGCTTCCGCAAGTAAAACAAAGGGCAATAGATTTGAAATCACAACAGTTGATTCAAATCCAGATGGCATTGGTTTTTCCGCAGTTTATGGCGTCATTACAGTCGATAAAAACGACGATGGCACTATAAAATCAGTTTATAGTAATTCTAGATACCTCTGGAACACGTTCTGGCTTAAATGCGAAAATTTGATTCCGTCGACAATTGAGGAATATCAAAAAATTTCAAACGACACAGATGATATGATTTATTAATTCCAAATAGGCTTAGTTTAAGCAGTCAAATGAAATAGTTATCCAGATTTCTTGATTCTGTAGTCACCTCAAGAAATCTGGATCGATTTCCCCCTGATTCGAAGAAAAAACCAGGGTAAATTATAGCTATGGATTTAATTTCAATCACTCTAATTTACGCGGCCTTTACTGTTTTTGTCGCTTGGAAAGTATTCTCGAAACTCAATACTCGCGAACGTGAACACAACCAAGAAAAACAACAAGCCATGGATGAACTGGAGGCAAGTGAGCTGCGTCTACGCTTATTTGTTGAACAAAGTCCTTACTCAGTTGCGATGCTTGATACAGACATGCGCTACCTATTTTGTAGTGATCAATGGTTTAAAAGTAATAAAATCGAAAAATGCTCAGTGCGCGGTTTAAATCATTATGATTTATTTCCAACATCAATAGCACGCCGTGAAATTCATTTACGTTGCCTACAAGGCGCCACGGAACGAAATTTGGCTGAAAAATTTATGTACGATAATCAGGTTCGTTGGTTCCGCTGGGAAAGTCGCCCCTGGTTCACTTACGACAACACTATTGGTGGCTTAATACTCTACGACGAAGATATTACGGAACAAAAACAACGTGAAGAATTGATCCGTCAAAATGAAAAAAAGTTCCTTACAATATACGAGAATTCTCCTCTACCGAAATCCCTCATTACTTGGTCTGATAAAAAACTAGTCGATGTTAATTCCGCTTGGATCAATTTATTTGGTTTCACCCGAGACGAAGCCATCGGCAATTCGACGGTAGACCTGGGAATCGTTCGTGATGAAAAGGCACTCAAAGTTATTTTCGATCGACTTGGTGAAACCGGCAGTTCAAAAAATATGGAAATTCAGCTCTTCACCAAAAATGGCAAAGCTTTGGTTGTCACCAACAACGGCACACTGTTTGACCTTGATGGCAAGCCGTATGTCATCGTTACTCAAATGGACATCACAGAAACTAAAAAACTGGAACGTCAACTGGCGGCGACATTTAATCAAGCAGGCGTCGGCATCGCCCATGTAAGTCCAGAAGGAAAATGGCTGCGGGTAAACCGTAAAATCGGAGAAATCGTTGGTTATTCTGAAGATGAACTTTTAAATATTTCGTTTCAGCAAATTACCCACGTGGATGATTTAGAACGCGACATTGAGCTACTTCATAAAATGCTTGAACAAGAAATTGATCAATATTCTTTGGAAAAACGTTACATCAAAAAAGACGGATCTACCGTGTGGGTTAACTTAACCGTAGCCTTAGTGTGGAAGCCAACTGGCGAACCTGATTTTTTCATTTCCATTATTGAAGATATAAATGCCCGCAAAATGGCAGAACAAGCCAGCGCTGATTTAAAAATTAGTGAGTCGGCCGCTAAAGAAGCTTCGCGGTTAAAATCGGAATTTTTATCTAACATGAGCCATGAGATCCGCACCCCGATCAACGGCGTTATCGGCATGACTGGGCTTCTGGATGATACTGATTTATCCAAAGAACAAAGAGACTACGTGGACATTATTCGCCGTTCAGGTGAAACGCTACTTACTGTAATTAATGACATACTTGATTTTTCAAAAATTGAAGCTGGACAATTGCATTTCGAAACAATCGATTTTGATTTATTAAGCGCCATTGATGACGTGAAAAAAATGTTGGCATTTGCAGCAACCAAAAAACAGATCGACTTAAGAATTGATTTATCTAGCAGTCTACCTAATTCATTGAGAGGTGATCCGGGTCGCTTTAAGCAAGTCTTAATAAACATTATCGGCAACGCCATAAAATTCACAAATCGTGGCCATGTTTTGCTGCGAGCGTCTACTATTTATGAAACAGACCAAATTGCTCATTTAAAATTCGAAATTCAAGATACGGGTATTGGAATTCCAAACACCACCATTGATCGACTTTTTAAACCATTCACGCAGGCCGATACTTCGACTCACCGACATTTTGGTGGCACCGGGCTTGGACTTAGCATCTGTAAAAGTTTAGTTGAAAAAATGGATGGCCACATTTCCGTGACCACTGAAGAAGGCATAGGTTCAACCTTTTTATTTGATGCCGTTTTCAAAAAAGGACTTCTGAAGCAAAACACCGTGCCTGAATCTAAACTAATTGCTGTCCCGAATGGTCGAGTCCGCCACGCTCGCATTTTGGTTGCCGAAGACAATGCCGTCAATCAGTTGATTACGGTCAAGATGCTAGAGAAACTTGGTTACCAGGCCGACGTCGTAGCTAATGGTAAAGAGGTTCTTAAAACTTTGGATCAGTCTGCTTACGATTTGATATTAATGGATTGCCAGATGCCTGAAATGGATGGTTATGAAGCCTCTCGAGCCATTCGAAACAATAAAAGCATGGGATATTCAAACATCCCTATCCTAGCACTGACAGCCAATGCTATGAGCGGTGAAAATAAAATTTGCGAGTCTGCAGGAATGAACGGCCATATCGCAAAACCTGTGACCATTGAAAAGTTAGGTCAAATTCTAGATGCTTACCTAGATAAATCTATAAATGTAGGTTCAGATTATTAATTATAAATTCTTTTGTTATATTAGGCATCTACGACAGTTTACCTTCGTTTTGTTTTAATTTTTTTGATAAACAAACCATTCTCCTTCATAGTGTACTCGAAATCACTACCAGGAGTTACTTTAATGACCGCCGCTAAACTTTTAGTTTTACTTGTAACTACGTTTTCGCTATCTGCAATTGCGGGATCCCCGTTACTTACGTGTAGCACAAACGGTTTTGGCCTAGCAAAATTAACCGTAGAGGAAATCCGGCCAGGACAGGGAGACATTAAAATAGTCTATGAAGAAATAGACGAAGGCGAAAACGTTCCTGTCTATTCATACTCTATCGTTTCTGGTCTTAAAGATTTAAAAACAAGTTCGTCAGCTACGTTAATCGCTCAATATGGTGAACATCCTGACGATGGGAAAATTTATGATCAAGCTATTTTACTTCGTATAGCAGAAGGACAAAAGCGCGCCTTCCTTGCGGTAAAAGGCACTGTGTTCAAGCTTCTTTGTTTTTGAAATCGTCCTTCAAACCGGTGACATGTCATCAGCGCTGTACGTCTGCAGAACAGGACTTACCCGCTCCGTTAATACGGCGGGTTCTACATAGTCTACAGATTTTAAATCCGATACCGCTGGCCCTTCTATGACTTTTCCGTGGCAATCAAATCGGGAGCCGTGACACGGACAATCCCAAGATTTTTCGACCGTGTTCCAAGAAACGACACCCCCTAAATGAGGGCATACCGCAGATACCGTATGGTAGGCTCCATTGTCATTTCTATAGGCGGCCACTAGCTGCAAACCGTCCCGAAAAACACGGCCTTCTCCAAACGGCAGGTCGCCTAATGACTCTGCCGATTTCGTCGTTACCCAATCTGCGTATTGAGCCGCCGTATTTATATTTTCCTTTAGGAAGGTAGACGTTGCACGCAAAGAAATTCGCGATGGACTGTATAGATTTTCCCAATCATTTTTACGACCCATAATTTGATCCGTAATTAACATGGCACCAATCGTTACATGGGTCATACCATTTCCGGAATCACCAGTAATCACAAACACATTGTCATAGTCACCAGGATTGCGGCCTAGGAATCCGAGTGCGTCCATTGGCTCCATCACCTGACCTGACCATCGATATAAAATTGCTCCAGCAAAGTCATACCTCTGGCGGGCCCAGCGTTCTAAACGTTGATAGCATTGTTCAGGATGCGATTCTTGTCCCGTTTTATGGTCTTCACCACCCACAATCAACACAGTATCTGATTCTAAACGGATGTAGTGATAAGGATCTTCCGTATCCCAATATAGTGCGTTTTCAATTTTACCTTTAGGGATTTCAAACGCGAGGACGTACGACCGGTACGCATACTGTTTTGTGTGAATGGCAAGCAAATCGTTAATCGGTGTATTCGTTGCCACTACGATAGATTGACAGCGAACATTAAATCCGTCTCGAGTTTTCACAAAACTATTTTTGCCACCTTGAAATTTTTCAGCAAACGAGTGCGTATAAATTTGGCCGCCACCGTTACTAATAAGTTCAGCCAGGCGGCGTAAGTATTTTAGCGGATGCAATTGCACTTGCCGAGGAAAACAGAGACTATTCCCGTCTGCGAAAACGACGTCCTTCATCCCGATACGTTGGCAGGCTTCGTATTCATTTTTTAAAGTGTCCTCAGTATTTCTATCATCTTGAAAAAGGTAACCGTTTACATATTCGAAATCACACTCAATATTTTCTGCTCGCACGATATCGGCAACTTTTTGAATCGAGGCTGTGTGACTTTCGAACGCTAATCGTGCACCATCACGACCATGGATTTTTTCAATTTCAAAATAACGATCATCTAGCGCATTTGAAAAATGCGCCGTCGTACGTGCCGTTTGCCCACTTCCAAGCTCAAAACTTTCTAGGACACAAACGGATTTTCCTTCCTTCATCAGCAAATAGGCGGCTGAAAGCCCAGCCATTCCGCCACCGACGACACACACGTCGACCAATACATCCTCACGCAAAGGCAAAAACTCTGGCATCTCGACAGTTGCAGACCACAGAGATACACTTTCTTCGGGATGAACAGTATTCATATCGCCTCCTCTGTTGTTGATTCGTTTTTTTCGACTAGCATAACAAAATCGTAACGTTAAAAATGATAGCTAACGGTTTAAACACCATAATGCCCCCCCTAAAAGGAGGTAAGCAAAATAGAAGCCTTCACGTGTAAATCGAGGCGAGGCAAACCAGTCAGTCTTTTATAAAAAATGGCGGATGTCCATTCTCACAAACAACTGACAGAACATGGAAAAAAACCCGCAGCTATAGCCCAAAATTCCCCACTTCATGTGGTAATTACCGCTGGCGGAGACGGCACTATCCATAGTGTCGCAGCCGAGACCATATATTTTTGATCAATGGATTACGAATGTTAAAAATGAGTCCCTAACATTGCCCCAATCCAAGGATACATTTGGTTATTAGCATATTGATAGTACGAAGTTACTCGGGCCGTAAAACCAGCACGTGCACGGAACTCATAACCGATTCCTGCATTAGGATTTAAGGACGTCCCTTCAGAGCGCGCATAGTTATAGGAAATATCATTTCCATGAGTCACACCGTCATTCCAGAAATACGCATCCCGAATTTCTGCCTTTGAGTAGACAAGGCTAGCGCCCCCACTCACAAAAGCGCGATGTCGCTCGCCACCAAAGTAATAGTTCCCGTATAACGGTAGAACACCAATATCGACGTTCATTCCTAATATATTAAATTGATAATACGAAAGCCCCGCACCCACAGAAAACCTGGATGTCACCGCGCGATCATAATTCAAAGAGTACAAAACACCGCGACCCAAAACTTCGATACCCATAAAATTACGCCCATAAACCGAACGTGGTTTATACTCCGTACGGAGGTCTGCTTCTGCAGACGACGCAACACGATTGGACTTAGCCAATCCCATTAAAGGCAAAAAGGCGAATACTAAAATTAAGCGTTTCATCGTCGACTCCGGGATACCGTTGCAAAGTTGTTGGGATTTATTTCCCGATACCGTTGCAAAGTTGTTGGGATTTATTTCCCGATACCGTTGCAAAGTTGTTGGGATTTATTTCCCATGGATTCCAACTGACGGTTCCTACGAAGTTAAAGTAAAGCTAGAAGTGTGCCTGGCTTACGGAAAATATAAAGGCAATAGAGGGCACATAGATTCTCATTTTGAGAATCCATGTTTGACAGGTGTCGTAATTGTTTACATCGATTATTTTTCCGGGATTTTTCGTATCAAAA
>DDVI01000111.1 GCA_002345205.1 Bdellovibrionaceae bacterium UBA2316
ATACCACGTTCAACACAACAAGAGGTCGCCGCTTCTTAAACGACCATCCACAACAATTTTTAATATCTCGGTCAAAGTAAAGGGCTTGCTTTAGTTGAGATGGCCACAGGTTCCGAGGCTCAAGATGTGATTGCAAAATTTCACGGTACATACTGCGATGGGCAAGAAATGAGAATTAATGAGGCAAGACCGATGCAAAAGCGTAGTTTCACAGGCGGGCGAATTAAAAAAGCCTGGTAGAGCCTTCTACTTCAGAACTCTATCCGACTTGAAGAAACGGCGATAGCTATTTGATTTCTTTAGGAAAATAAAGGTGTTTTTCAGAGGTAGACTAGAAAACAAAGAAAAATCTATGGATTGTTAAACGCAGAAGGATGTGCTGAGTGCTGGGCAGCTGAATAGGGGGCGCTTTGATTGTGTTGCCCAGTTAGGTGGATTAAGTGAGTTCGATTTTTAAATTTCTATAGTCGGCCACAAGGGAAATGGTGTTTTTAAGGGCAGGGGCTCGTGATGAATATTCCGCTGTTTTAACCTTTTCGACTCCTCATTCGCGGAGAAAGAATATCGCGATATGGCTGGTTTAAGTAATTATTTCTTCAGTAAACCTTTAAGTATCCAAACATCGCCGAAGAAAGTTAAAATGACCCCAAGTAAAATATAGATTCCTAAAGTGGCGATCGATGCAATGGTTGAAAACATAAACGTTGAAATCAGCACTGTCATTCCGATAGTCATAATTAAACTGCCTTCCGATAGCGCGTCGACGGATTGGCTCAAACTGCCTTTACGTGAACTGAATATGAATTGAATGGCATTGTCTCCAGCGAGTCCTTCGAGCAGCGAGGCGCAAATGCAGGAAACAAAAGTTAACGGGATTCTCAGCACAATAAAAAGAGTGAGTAACGTTAATGGCCCCCATAGCGAGGATGCGACCAGTGCGAACATTTCAGACCAGGTCGTGTTGTGTTTAATGGACAGTAAAAGCAGTACGACTAAAATCACGCTCAGACCCAAGCTTGAAAATAAAGTATTTAGGATTTTGATGCTAAATTCATTGTAGGAAATTAGGCTTCCGACCAAAGTGCACTTTTCGTTTTGGCAAATGTCTTTGAATTGGTCGATGAGAAGTTTAATGTTATCCATTTCCATCGTGTTTAGGAATAGTTGTGCGCGATGAGTATCACGTGGGGATTTCATGCGTCTGGCGGTGAGAGATTCATCAATTAAACTCTGAATTGTTCGCTGATCAATAGGGTCAAGATTGGCCATGATATAGTCATTGGTGGTGTACGAGTCCTCGACTATAGAAACAAAGGGGTTTTTACGCGCCTGCTGTAAAATTTGGCGATTTTCTGTTTCCGAATTGTTCGTATTGAATACAACGCTGACTTCGGTTACCCATCCACGTGTTTTTTTGAAATGCTCCATTGTTTGAATAACAATATGGTTTTTAAAAAAGAATGAGTCTGGGGCGTCTTTGATTGTGAGTTTGTCGATAAAAATAAAAGGGATCACGATAGGAATGCAAAGTAAAATCGCTAACCATCGCGGGATGATATTCTTCTGAGTAAATTTTAAACTAAAACGAGGCGGTGTGAATCTGATATCGGCTAGCCATGGCCAATGCTTGAGGGCCGCTGGCAATACAAGAAAAACCAATGACCATTCAAGCATGGCTGCAAACGCACTGATTAAACCGAATCGCCGAATGGTGCTTAAATCAGATGTGACGAGTGACGCAAATCCGATTGCGGTGGTGAGCGATGTGAAAAAAGACGGCAGCATGAATTTTCTAAGCGATGACCGCATTGACCATTTGAAGCGTAACATCCCGAAAACGACAAATGTAAAATCCTCAAGGCAGCCAACTAGCATCATGAGTCCAGTAGAGTTAGTTAAGACATCAACTGGAATATCTAAAAATCCCATGAGGCCAAACGTGATGCCCATGCTGATAAAAATCGTAACATTAAAGACAAATCCGCCCTTCCATGTGCCTAAGAGTATTTTAAAGATTAACATGCTAACTAAAAACATCATCATGTTTAGAAACTGCGTTTGTTCAAAGGCTTTGCGCAAATAGCTTTGGTAGGTGGTAATTCCGCCCCAATAGATATTTAGGTTATCGTTTTCGGTTGAGTTTTTAAAGACGTCGTTTTCAAAGCTTTTTTGGAGAGAGGGGACGACGTTAACATCAACAGTTCCAAATTTTTTATCTTCGGGATCAAAGATTATGAAATTAACACTCACTGCATAACTAGCCCGTGATGACAGAATACCCTGCCATGGTGAAGCCTGTATTTTTTCAAATGCGTCCGATATTTTCTGAGTTTCCGGATCTTTAGATAAGCAGTCTAAATCAAGAAAACTCTTCATGGTAAACTGATTTCCGGTCACATGGGCTTGCCTGATTCCAAAGGTCGACTGGATATGTATCAGTTCTGAGTTGTTTTGAGCTGTTTTAAGAATCCAGCCTTGAAAGTCGCAGAGAAATGTCTTTGTAAATGGGGTTTTAGATTCAACAGAAAGCAAAACGGTATTTTTATCTTTAAATTCGGCATTTAAGTTCTTTAGGCCAGTGTAGGTCTGAAAGTCGGGATCGATTAGGTCATCGATGCTGAGTAGAAATTGTAAGCGATTGATACCGAACGAGGCGCCGATAAACACAAGCAGCGTCAAAATTAGAGTCGCTTTAGAGTGGCGCCAAGCCCTGCGATGTAAACTTAGTAATAGTCGGCGTGAAGTGTTTAACATGAATAGTTAAACACTATCAGACGCCAGCAATTTATTACAAGTTGGTTTCTTATTCAGGTTTACATGAACCAGTCCAGTTTATTTGTTTTTTTATTTGAATTCATCCGGCGACCGAATAGCATTTAAGAGTGACTATTTCCCTATAAAATGGAGGCTTCTGTGAAGAGTTATTCGAGTTATATTTTGACAGCCTTGATCGTATGTACGGCGACTTCGTTTTCAAAAGTTAAGGCGCCGTCCAAAATCGTGCCTAAAGTGTTTCTGGAAGATACGGTGACACCTGTTTTGCCGTTCAATAACGATGAGTATTATCAAAAACTTCTAGGTGATATTAAAAAGAGCCCTCGCTCGTCTGCAGCGGCCACTACAGATGTTCCCGCTATTGAAAAAACATTCAGTACGGATTTTCTGGAAATGCGTCGCGAGCTGATTGGCTCCGGTGTTCAAGGGGACCCGAAACGCACGGGTGTGCAGACAGTCGAAGAACTCGATACGGTTATTAATAAGTATTCTAATCCTGAGGTGTATAAAGGGTTATCCCCACAGGCTAAATTTTTAGCGTTGCAATTACGAGCGCTCAAACCGATGAAGGGTTTCATATTCAGAGCTAAGTTATATATTGCTGGAATTTCTGCGACACGAACGATGATTTTGTCAGCATTACGTGCACAGATGGCGGGGATTCAAACATTTTTTCCGCTCAATGAAAGTGCCTCTGTTAACCATTGGGAAATCGTTTTCAAATACATGACTGAAAATTCACCAGGCATTGGTAGTGAGATTTTAACGGACGATGATCTATATGTATTCTTCCGTCAATTGACCAATGACTATGCTGTGATTGTAAACGACTTTGGGGATTTGGTTAAAAGTGGTCAATCGATTTGGTGGGATAATAAACTCTACATGTCGTTTGCTTCGTTCGCGTCTGAAAAAGATCGTTATGTTTTGCTAGGAAAACCAGAATTGTACGCACTGTATTCAGCGAGCGCGGCTAATGCCAGTGTGCTGTATAGTACGACCGCGTATTCATTCACTGGATTGCGTGATGCTGTTAAAAAGATCGGTCAATTGTTTGGGATCGACAACATCGTAGAAGCAGCTATCGCGAGCATAGACGGTAAGGGTGCGCAGGGAATGTCCTCCCATACGCGTATCAAAGTATTGCGCCAATATCCAAAATTATTTGTGCGCGTATCAGACGGTGAAAAGCGGATGCAAACAGCGTATGCCTATTTAGTTTCAGCGGCTCGTTCTGCGCGATTATCATTTGAAGAGACGAAGAAACTTAAAGAGGGTGATGAAAACTTATTTGATGTGCGTGTTGCTAATGCATTTAATCGCATTGCTGGAACTTCGTTTGCAAATATTGACCAGCTGATCGACGAAAAAGAGCCAATCAGTAGTGCCATTGTAAATGGTGAGCGTGTTCGCGTGTCATTAAAAAATTTCTATTATAACTCACCTGCGTCTTTAAGTGAGTTGTACCCGACTAATTGGAACTTGAGCTCTGAAGGTAGAAAAGTGAGTGTCCCAGGGTATTCTGCAAAAGGGCAGCAATTGCGCAACTATAAGTACGGAATGGCCGTAGAGTGGAATTTAGCCCCTTATAAAAATATGTTCCCAGATTTAGTTGGGACTTCAAATGGACGAACTAAAGATCTTCCAAAATATGTGCGTATATTATCGCAAACGTGGGGATCGTCAGTCTTTGCGATCCCATTGGGTGCTGCTATTTTCTAAACTATTGATCGGCTGGAAAGTTAAGTTTCCAGACTTGAATGATTTGATCTGCATTCCATCCGCGGCTGATTAAGCGATCAGCCGCAGCTTTTACAGAGCCGACTCGGGCGTTCAATAAATCATCCCATAGTTTTTTAGCTGCGACTTGTGATATTTCTCCGTCTTGACTTACGTCGATTAAATCCCAAAAGAACGAAGTTACGCGCCATTCATTTGTCGGTTTACCGCAAACGTCGTTAGGGACATTTTCAAATCGAATGGGCGCGCGACGTGGTACTAAGTATTCAAATTTTGCGTCTTTATCGCGTAAGTCAATGTGAACCCAACCAGCAAAGAACGAAGCCCAACCTTCAGATAAGGCTAGCGCATTAGAATAACATTCATCTATCTTATGTGCGCCACCACCAAACTGGCCAATGACCGCTTGATCATATATGGCATGGCCCATTTCATGAGCCACAACATCCCACTGATGACCTAACGTTAAGTTCACTTGATCGTTGATGTAGTAGTCTCCATCTGATGGAAAAATAAAATTTATTGGACGCGACCAGAATTTAAAATCACTCACTTGGGCCAACGTATAGATCGCACGTTGAATGGTTTGGTGAATGGCTACAACTTGGCCTGCAGGTGAATCTTCTTTGAAAATAACAACCGTTTTAGCTTTGCACGGAACCTGAAGTTTTAGTTGATAGTATTTATTGCGAGTTGAAATCCCGTAACGACCTTCTTGGAATTTCATTTGTAAAACGAGCGACTGTTGATCGCAAGTGGTGGTTTCAATAACACCGTTAACGTCCGTAATAAATTCAGCTCGTCGTGCACCAGCGCGCGTGTTCAGGACTGTGGCAAAACGTAAGCCACTAACGGCCGTGTATTGGTTCTTTACCAATCGAACGAATTGTATAGCTGCGCCAGCATGGGCGCCGGCAGTCTGAATCGCATCAGGAGTTAGGTATTCGTTAACCATTGGAATGCGCATCTGACCGCGAGATAAACCGCGATCATCAGACGAGCGAATCGGCGCAATGGGTGGATACATCGATGGATAGGTCTGAGCCAATGTAGTTAATGATACGAATAGGGCGGATAGAAATATTTTTTTTTTCATGCCCGTAACTATGGTTTGGAGCTTAAGATTCTGTCAATACTAACATTACATCTGCCCCGTAGCGTTCTAATTTTTCGGTGCCGATGCCATGGACGTTTTTAAGATCTTCAAAATTGCCGGGGTTTTGGATCGCTAACTCGCGGAGCGTACGATCGCTAAAGATAATAAATGCGGGAACATCCAGTTCCGATGCTTTTTGTTTACGCCACGCTTTAAGTGCCCTGAATCTAACATCTTGTGTCTCATCCAGTAGCACAGTGTCCGCATTTGATAGCTTCTTTCCGGATAATTTAGTCGGTTTAACCAGTTTTTCGCTCAGACGGGAAAGTACGGTTGCTTTGGGTAAGTTAATTTTGCGACTAGACAGTGGGTCACAGTTGTCGCAATGACCACAAGACTGAATTCGTTGAGCATCTTGATAGTAGGTTAGAATTTCTCCATGACGACATTCTGAACTTTCTGAGTAATTCACTAAAGCGTCTAGGTTTCGCCAGCGTGCGCTTTTGATTTCCTGCGGGGCATCTGAACTTTGTATAAAATAAGACTGTAAGCCTTTGTCTTTGGCTGCGTAGAGCATCATGCACGTTGAATCGTTTCCATCACGACCCGCACGACCCATTTCTTGGTAAAGGGCGTCGATCGTCGCTGGCATGTGGTAGTGGATAACTAATCGTACATCAGCTTGGTCGATACCCATTCCAAAGGCGTTGGTGGCAACCAAAATACGTAAATCACCCTTCATGTATTTTTCTTGAACTTCGGTACGTTTAGTCGGTGTTAATCCGGCATGGTAATAACCCACACCAGAAAAAATATTAGAGAGTTCTTGATGGACCTCTTCTGTTTTTTTTCGGGTTCCACAATAAACGATGATTCGACCTTCTGGGTGTTGCTGGATACCTTGTACTAAAAGGCGGTCTTTTTGTTCCTCACTATCGCACATTTCAACTTGAAAATATAAATTCGGGCGATAGAAGCCGTGAACGCGTTTTTCTGGATTTTTCAAATTTATCTGGCGTGCGATATCATTCAAAACAGTCGGGGTTGCAGAAGCCGTTAGGGCCAGCGTGGGTACATCGGGACGCAAACGTTTTAAAATGTTGAGTTGGCCATATTCCGCGCGGAAGTCATGTCCCCACTGGGAAACGCAATGAGCTTCGTCAATGGCGAAGAGTGCGATGTTTTTAGAACGAATCCATTGCTGAAATCCTTCTTTTTGAACGCGTTCTGGAGATAAATACAGAACGTAAGGCCCACCTTTTTGTATGTCGGAAAATATTTTGCGTTTTTCATCTTCCGTTTGTCCGGAATAAATAGCGCCTGCCGGGATACCATTGTTTTGCAGCGAACGAACTTGGTCTTTCATTAATGCAATCAAGGGTGAAACTACAATAACCAGTTCTTTTTTGAACACGGCAGGAAATTGGAAGCATAATGATTTCCCGCCGCCCGTAGGAAGGACAGCAAGGACGTCTTTATTGTGAATAATGGACCAGATAATTTCTTTTTGTCCGGGGCGAAAAGCGGCCAGATTAAAATTCTGTTTAAGTACTGAGTCCAATTCCATCTGCATGGGAAAAACTATAGCAATAAGTCAACCGGGCTGTATATCACTATTCTTGCGACTTGAAGTGCGGATTAGCTTTTTCTTTTCAAATCTTGAATAATTTGATCTAGCTTTGCTAAAAACTGCGAACGATCTTTCTTTTGCATAGGTGCCGGGCCGCCGCGGTTTTCCCCCATATGTCGTAAATTTTCCATTAATTCGCGTTGTGCAATGGCAGAACCAATATTGTCTTCGTTAAATTCACTGCCTTTATGTCCTAACACCCGCGCTTGTTTTTTTATGCACCGATCAGCCAGCAGAATATCAGCGGTGATGACGACAGATCGTGCATCAATATGCTCGACGATCCAGTCATCCGCCGCATCGAAACTGCCTTTGACGACGTTCATTTCAAACAAAGGATTTAGTGGAATATTGATATACTGGTTTGCGACTAGGATGACTTTGGCCTGCGTACGTATAGCAACTTTATAAACTTCATCTTTAACCGGACACGCATCGGCATCGATGTAAATAGTAATTGAACTCATAATTGACCCCGTGCTCTAAGTGTTCGAGTGAGTTTTTCTTGGTATAGACTATTAAGTTTCTGTCCAACATCGAAACCTTCAATTGCGGCAAATGCGTGTGCGATCGCTTGGAGTGTCGACATACCTTCTTCAAAATGTTCAGCTCGTATGTGTTTGTCCGCGGTATTAGGTGTGCTGATTTTGACTCGTTCGACATTTTTCAATTCCGGATGTCGAAGAGATACTTTGCTAGCCTGACGCCAATTTCCATCAGGGACGATCAATTGAATAGGTAGAGAGCTTTCATTCACTAGATTTGGTGTCAGTTCACGAGCTTCGTCAGATGGGAAGAATAGAAGTGTTCGATAGTTCGGCGTCAAAAGGTCGGATAAATCCAAAGGGCCTTTACCTTTTTCACCCCGAACACGCATTTCGCTATTTTTTAGACTTTTTAAAGCCAATCGTCCGGTGTTGCTGGTGCGTTTGAGTTCGCGATGGTGAATCACTAGAACGAGTTTTGTTTTTAAATCCAAGGTCGGAATCAGGTGACACAGGCAAAGACTTTTATGAAGACCGCACTCATGGCAAGGATCTTTGGTTTTACGTTTGCGATCTAATGTCATGGTTTATTAGTTGCAATTTTCTTTTTCAGATTAGTGATTGTTTCGACATGACTGCGAACTCTCAAATTAACACCTTTTTCGTCATAGCTTTCTGAAAGGACTTTCATTTTACCACGGATTTCGCCAATGATGCCCTTTGCTGTGTAGGGAACAAAGATATCTTCATCTTGCATATCCGTTTCAAAGTAGCTCATGATTTTATCGCGCAAGTGTTTTAAATCATCCTTATCGCGGGTGGAAATCATAATCGCGTCAGGGTATTCTGTTTTTAATTCTTGTGCGTGTTCGGGAGTGAGGCGATCGCGCTTGTTTAAAACTAATAGGCTTGGTGTTTCATTGGCGCCAACTTCGCCTAGAACTTTTTGAGTGACTTCTAATTGTGATCGAAAGGACGGATCAGATGAGTCCACTACGAAAAGCAGAAGTGAAGCATTTAACGCTTCATCAAGAGTGGATTTGAACGAGGCGACTAGGTCGTGAGGTAACTTTTTAATAAACCCAACTGTATCAGAAAGTAAGACTTTCGGACGTGTTTCTGGATGAAGTGGGCGAATGGTTGTATCCAAGGTTGCAAATAACTTGTCGGCAACTAAAACTTCACTGCCGGTCATGGCACGCATCAGTGATGACTTACCGGCGTTTGTGTAACCCACCAGGGCCACAGAAATTTCTTGTTGCCTTCGGGCTCTGCGGACTTCGTGTTCATTGCCGATCGATGCTAATTCTATTTTAAGTTCTTTAATACGATCGCGGATTTTCCGTTTATCTAATTCAAGTGCGCTTTCACCGGCGCCTTTGCCGCCAACACCGCCACCACCTCGATCTTCACCGCCTCCAGTTTCCCGAAGCCGGGGAGCCACGTAGGTTAATCGAGCGATTTCTACTTGCAAACGAGCCGCGCGCGTGCGGGCATGACGGCTAAATATTTCGATAATAACACCTGTTCGGTCTAATACCGTAACGCCCGTTGCGCTTTCTAAGTTTCTAATTTGTGACGGAGATAAATCAGTATCAACAATTACGATATCAGCAGCTCCAATTTTATCAGCGGGAATAGACGATTGCGGCTGACTATCGTTTTCTAAATCCTCATCTGTTTCTAATTCCAGTCGACGTTCTTGATCAGAGTTTAGTAATGTATCTTCATCCAGATCATGCTCTTTTTCCTGTTTCCACTTTTCTGCGGCTTTGCTGAGCTTGCGATCCACTACGGCTGCAATTTCACCGGAACCGTTAGTCCATTGCGCTAGTTCCTTAAGTTTTCCATCACCCAATATCGAGGCGGAACGATCAGAACTCCGTTTTTGAGTCACTTGTCCGATGACAGTGTAACCAAGCGTCGTTACCAGCCGAGTCAGTTCATCAAGCGACGCTTGAAGTTCAAAACTAGAAATTTTAGGGAGCTGAATTCCGACGAGAACAGCTTTTTTTAAAGGCGCTTGCATGGATTAGTTTTACAGGGAATGAGGGCGTTGGGCAAAAGAAAAAAGCGCGATCGGGCCGGCAAGTGTTCTGACGGTCAGCCTAGTTAAAGAGGAAATCAGGCATCTGGTAGTTTTTTGCAATGCCATGTAACTATAAACTAAAGTTCACAAAGTGATTTCTTGAAACCTAACGCATCATTAAGGCCATTAGCCTGGGTGCTAAGTTTGCGGTGTCCCTTTGCGAGTTTTGGTTTGCCACTATCGATAGAGGAATTGGTTGAATCTTGCTTTTTGATGCAGATGATTTCTCAAATTTACCTAATCTTGAACTTTGATAAAAGAGGGTGTGCACGTTTACGACGCTTCTTTAATGAAAGTGAATCCTAAAGTGTGCCGCTATGATAAGTTCTGGAAAATGCGCAGAGCGTGGCAGAATTGTAGGAGGTACATCTTGAAAAGCTGCCTGATTGTCGTGTCTAATTTCCAGTCACCTGTCATCCCATTTAGTTTCTTGCCCGTAGGCGCAGGGCCCAGCTTAGCTGTAACCCTTCAATATCCGTCGCTAAACTTGCATTTACAGCCGGTATGACAAAACGTATTTTTACATCTGCGGTGGCTCTGGTGATAGGCTTCTCTTGGTCGACGTCGGCAATTGAAGTTGAACAGCGGGTAGTTGAGTTTATTAAAATCGCTCAAGAATCTGAAGGGTTTCGGATGTACGGCGAGGATCAACTCCACTTAAAAATCGCGCTGGCTTCGGTTGCGGAAAAACAGACCGTGGATGTCGATCATATAAAACAACTCTATAGCTCAATCCAAAATAAAATCACCGTTGTTAAGCAGGAATTCGGATCCTTCCAAGAGTTTGTTGATGCCGAAAAAGCCTCTTGGCCAGCGTCTGGTGATTTAGCGACAGACATCCAAAGAATTCAAGAAAAAGGCATCACGGTTTTTGAACCCACATTTAAGAACGAAATAGATACGAATGCGTGGAATGAAAACAAAGCTCATCAGACTGATTTTATGAACAAAGTCGGTTTGGCGGGAATGGGTACTTTTTTGCAGCTTTCGCAACAGACGTCAGAACAACAAGCAGAATTTAAGGCTCAGGTAACGAAACTCACAGGTGAATTTAACAACTTTGATGACCGCTTACAAAATTCGTTTAAAAACATGTTTGCGGGGGAAGGTGATGGTTTTTTGAAGGTCGCATTTCCTATTTTAATGTCAGAGTATATTGAAAACGTAAATCATAAAACAAAATTGAATATTTTAGCCGGGATGTTTGAAGGATCGTTTCCGTTTAATCAAGAAAGCCTAGTCATGTCATTGTTTACCAATGCGGGACCTCAGCTTCAAAAGATGGTTCAAACATTAAGTCGTAATAAATCACTTTCGCCTAAATGGCAGGCGTTGTTTCAGACGTTCGAGTCGAACGTTCGGCCTGTTCCATTTTGGCAAGTGGAAGCACTGTTGGCGCGCGCCAAGTTCCCGTTTAAAATTATTGAATTTAGTCCGGAACCTTTGGGTGTAGGAACCATCGCTCAAGTGCATTTAGGAAAAATTGAACTTCCTGACGGTACGATTGAAGAGCGCGTCTTTAGGTTTATTAAACCAGGCATGCAGCAAAAATCGTTAGAAGAAGTGGATGTCATTGAAAAAGCCTGCGTGACTATAGATGTTCACCCTGATATTGTTGGGAAGAATTATCCCAAGTTAACAAGTTTAGCAGATAATTCGTATAAAATGATCAAACAGGATTTAGTCCTGAAAGAATCCGTTAAAAATCAAACGCTTGGTCGTAAAGCGTACACGTCATCAGATATTGAAGTTCCCAAAGTGTGGTTGTCCCAGGATGCTGAGCAATTATTTATGTACCAAACACGCGCTCAAGGTAAAAAGATTTCTAAATACACGCCGTTAATTCAAAAAACCGTAATCAAGCGCGTTGTGGAAGTGTGGTTGGAAGAAGCTATGTTTGGAACGGGTTACTTTCATGCAGATTTACATCAGGGTAATTCCATGGTTCTTCTGCGTGAAAAACTCAAAGGAAACGATCGTTATTTAAAGTCATTTTTAGATTTTGGAATGTTCGGTCGTTTAACTAAAGAAGATCGCGTGAATTTGATGGGACTCGGTATTGCTGTTCGTATGAATAATGCGAAAATGTTGAGCAAGATCGCTTGGCGACTTTCTAACAAAGAAGAAAATAAAATTAGCAGACCCGAGCTAGAGCAGAAATTAGATTCCCGATTTGTCTTGTTGGGCGGTGCTAATATGAATGTTCAAGACATGATTAAGTTTTTCCAAGAAGTCGGTTTAGAGCTGAACGATAATGTTCTTAATTATTTACGCGGTTCTATTACTCTGGGAGACCAGTTGTATGAAGCCGATCCTAAGAACTCGTTGTTGGCGATGTCCGTGCGTGTTGGCTTAAAGCATCCTGTGCAGTTGTTAAAAGTTCTAAAACTCGAAGAAATATCGATGAAGGATATTGCTAAGGTTGCTTGGAAGCAGTTTATTTCTCCAAAATTGTCGAAATCTCTGGCAGGTCCATCCGTGAATAACATGTGCTTAAGCTTCTATTCTAAAAAGTAAATTAAATTCGGCAGGGAATTACAGCAAGGTCCAGCGTCATTCTCATATTGATAATGGCGCTTGAGTCATACTGAGGCGAAAAAATCTCTTTAGTCTTGAAGGTATTTCCCGAAGTATTAGCTACCCAATTTTAAGGAGAGGCTAATGAGCGCAGTTCCGAATCTAGTTAACGATCTATCTTTTCAGATTCAACAAATCCAAACAGAAATGATGTCGCAAATACAGGCGGCAACAGCCAGTGGGGACTTTAATCAGATTCAGACTTTGATGCGCGATATGGAAAAGAGAATCAATGATGTGATTGAAAATCACAAAACAATTGAGTTTAAGCCTAACGTAGAAGAACTAAAACTGTTTGTATATAACACGCCTCACACAGATATGAATCTTAACGATATCGTTTATGACTACGAACGGGATTTGTTCACTAAAATGGAAAATAATGACCGCTTCCAAGAAATTCGCGCTCACGTGAAGAAGCATTATCCAGAAAAAGATATGCGTAAAGTGCTCATGCGCGATCATTTGAAATTAGATCTAAAGCTATCGCCTAAGTTAAAGGAAGTGGTGTTAACCTGTATTGAAGCGTTGAAAATTAAATCCGAGATCGAAGTATACATGGTTAACTCTCTTGAAGTGAACGCGTACTGTCCGCCGCCGACAGAAGATAAAATTTTTGTTTGTATCACTTCAGCGTTGTTAGAAAAATTAGCCGTGCCTGAGTTGTGCTACGTTTTTGGTCATGAAATTGGTCATGCACTGATGGCCCATCATGCGATTCCGTTACAACATCTTTTGAATAATCCTCAGTTTCAAGTGAATCCAGAAGAGCTAATTGAAATTTTCGCCTGGAAACGCGCGGCTGAAATTACGTGTGATCGTTTTGGTTTGATCTGTGGTCAACGATTCGAAAATGCGGCACGTGGAGTGTTTAAAATTTATTACGGCTTAACAGAGCTTGCGGATGATTCTATATTTGCATATATGCAAAATTTTGGAGATTTTAATTCTTCGATTTCCATTTCGCCGGCGGATTTTTACTCGACTCATCCGTTTGGCCCCGTACGTTTGCTGGCATTACAATATTTTTCAATGAGTGAAAACTTTCACAAAGCTATTGGTTCGTCTAACCATGAGATGTCAGAATCTGATCTGGAAAAACGTATTGATGCTATCATGAAAATATACGACGTTAACAACGTCACGCCGGAAGCACAATTGGCTTTGGATAAGTTTTTTATGATCAGTGCATTAAGTATTTCAGCTTCGGATGGTGAGGTTTCTCCAGACGAGATTTTAAAAATGAAAGAAATTTGTAAATCAGAAGGTCTGCTAGAAGAAGTCATGCCTTTTGTCCAAGCGTCCGTAGCTGAACTTCAAGATCAAATTTATATTGCAACAAATGCGCTATTTGAGCATTGCTCGTTGCCGTTACGAATGAAAATGATGCGTGATTTGGTTTATGTGGCACTAGCAGATGGTATCCTTACGGATACAGAACGTGATATTTTGTACTTCTGCTGTAGTGCTGCGGGTTGTGATCCTAAATTCATTGATGACACGTTAAGTGAGATCGCTAAATTAACGTAATACTTCTGTTAAAAGGTAGACTCTGAGTAAAGTTCAGCGGTTAAAAATGCTAGGTCGCGCGCGTGGGCCTGGCCATTGATTGGATCTGTCTGAATATCTTTCGCGTATTTCTGCCAGCGCGATTGGTAATCCACGTTTTTTGATTCCTTAAATTTATCATTCAAAATTTCAAATGTAACTGGATCCTTTAGTGATCGAAGTAAATCTAAAGATAACACATTCGTTGTGCCTTCCCAGATCACTAGGGCCATCATATCCCGCAATAAGGTTGGCAGGCCTGTGTCCTCGATATAACCAGCTCCGCCAAAACCCTCGATGCATTCGGCAATAATGGCGTAGCTTTTTTTAGCCGTATATAATTTTGTAACGGGAGTTATGAATCTGAGTATTTTCTTTTCTGATTCGGAAATGGTTCCGGCTTCTTCTTTTCCTAGCAAGCTTACAGTAAAGAACGTTAAATTAAATAAGCGAGCAAATTGCGCCTCTAAATCAAAGAGTAATTTTTTATGCAGAGGTTGCTCAATAATCAATTTGCCAAATGCAAAACGAACTTTTGAATAACTTTGCAAGTAATCTAAAGAGCGGCGAGCCTGGGAGATCGAACAGATACTGTTATAGATGCGTGTAATATTCAAAATAGTTGAAATTGTTTTTACGCCTTGACCTTCTGGACCGATCATCTGACCAGGGGTGCCGTTCAGTGTAAGCTCTGCGGTGGGTAGGGCGTGAGTTCCCATTTTGTCTTTTAAACGATGGATTAAAATATTATTTAAAGCGCCCTTTTCATTTCTAAGAGGAACGAAAAACAAACTCAGTTCATTAGGTGATTTTGCGCCTTCTGTGCGCGCTAAGGCCATGGCAATTTGCGATGTGGTGGCGGATGTAAACCATTTCATCCCGTACAAACTATACCAATCACCATTCCGTTTAGCTTCTGTTTGCGAAAGGCTGACGTCAGAGCCGCCCGTTTTTTCAGTCATCCATTGGCCTGATGTCCAAAACGATTTGGGGTCTCGGCTGGTGAGGTATTTAAACGCATTTTTTTGCTCGGTCGTCGTGCCAAGTTTTTCAAGCACACGGGCTGCGCCATCCGTCATCGCTAGCGGGCACGAGAATAGTGCGCTCGAAGAGTGGTATAGATAAAGTAACGCCATCTGCGAGATTCTGCTTTTCTCGCCGTACTCGCGTGCATAAGCGCGGGAGACGACACCTTCCGTAGCCGCAATGGCTTCGAGCTTTTTCCAAGCGTCAGAGGTTTGGATATGATCAATGCGATTACCCCAAGGATCATAGGGTATCAATTGAGGCCGCTGCAGGTTAGCACTGTGAGATAACTCTAACCATTCGGTCGTCGCTAACTGTCCCCAACGTGCAAATTGTGATTCGATGGCGGCGAAATCTTTATGACTAGAAAACGAGGCTTTGATCAGGCTCTTAAGTAATGGATCATTTAGGTAGGTGTTTTCAATTTTCGGTGGCGTCTGAAAAAAGGTATCCATAATTATATCCTTCAATTCAACTACCGTAGAAGCAACTACAATATTCCTGTGTTACATAATGGTTTTAGTTTTTCATGGTCATTAGGACGTCGTAGAGCTACGGTTAGGAAATGAAAACGTACCAAGTGGAAGTCGAACGTAGTCTGAAACAAGCTAAGCCTGTTGATAAGCCATCTATTTGGAAAGCGGAAAATTATGTCGGCGGGGGAAGATCGGCTCTAACGTTTTTAGATATCAAAATCCCCGATGTACGCCGAGCTTATATGAAAGGGTTTAGTTTCTTTAAGCCAGCGAAAAAGAAACCGTTTAATAAAAATGAACTCGAAATATTTGATTATATTTGGAAGAATTCGCAAAACCACGAAACTTTAATAGTTTGTCTGTACTATTTGAAATCACTTCCATTTTCCATCCGAAAAGAAAATCGGGAATTAATTTTAAGCTGGCTTGCGCGGGTCGATAACTGGGCGTTGTCTGATGAGATGAGTGGGTTATTTTCTGAATTTTTAGAGGATGATCTTAAGTTACTTTCGCGCTACAAAAAATGGAACAAATCCAAAAACTCGTGGGAGCGTCGTCAGTCTCTGGTGGGTTTGTTGTTTTATTCACGATTTAGAAAGCGCAAACATTTAACATGGGCGCAGATTAAATCGTTTTTAGATCCTCTTTTAGCGGATGAAGATTATTATGTGCAAAAGGGGGTCGGCTGGACTATTCGCGAAGCCTATCACTGGTATCCCGCGGCCGTGTTCGCGTATGTTGAAAAGAACGCACGTATCATCGATCCAGCCGCTTGGTATGCATGTACGGAAAAAATGTCTACAAAAGAGAAAAACAAGTTAAAACAGGTTCGTCGTGAACGTATTCGAAGTCGAAAAAATTCAAAATAAAATTCAAGGTTTAGAAGACCACATTCAAGGTGTTTTAAATGGGCAGCTGTTTTCTATTCCTGACTTATCAGTTCGAGATGTTGAGGTAAAAGAACCTTTGCAGCATCCACCTAAAAAGGGTTTAAGTTCAAAAGAAGGTCAAGCTCGCCTGTTGCACGATTTGGCGAGTATTGAATTGCAGGCAATGGAATTGGCACTTCGTACGTTAACCGAGTATCATCAAGAAATTAAAGGAACTAAATATTTAGACCTACTTGTTCAGTTGATTCTTTCAGAGAGATCGCACCTGCAGTTATGCGTGAAAGGAATTCAAGATCTGGGATTTGATTGGGGCCAGTGGCCCGTTCATATGGCCTTGTGGAAATCGGTAGGGCCCGAAGATAGTTTGATTGATCGAGTCTTTATCGTTCATCGGTATTTAGAGGGTAGCGGGTTGGACGCAGCAGATACTTTGCTTCGCCGTTTAAGCGGGGTGAAAAGTAACTTTTTTTTTAAAAAAGACACGCTTCAAAAAGTACGCGCTAAATTACCCAAACGTCTAGAGCCGATTAATTCGGCACTGAGGTTGAGAGCTCTGTTTTCTGAGAGTGAAATAGATACATTGAAAAAATATCAAAAAGAAACTCCATAGTCTTAATTCCTTTTTGGAAAACCTGTAAAAACAACAAGAGTGTTTTTACTTTGTAAACACTAGTTGTTTTAGCTCCGTTGACAGTAAACCGAACAAAGAGTTGTTATGAGTCTAATGAAAAGGAGAAAGATATGAGAAAAAATCTTTTATTAAGTATGGTGATCCTAGCTGCGATTGTTGTTGGGTGCGCTAAAACAGATTCAAGTAATATTAAAACTTCGGGTTTTTATGCAGACTATGCCGTTAAGACTTTGGCTACTAGCCCAAGTGTGGCGACCTGCACGGCAACATTTCGCGTGGAAGCTGGTGGAACCTACATCGACTTAAGCAGTGGTGATACGGTGACATGCAATGGCCAATCTATGGCGCGATCTGAATTATTCGGCATTGTAACGTATTCTGCTAATCTAACGGCGACGGTTGGTGCGACCTACACAATTGTGCTGACTCGATCGGGTGAAGTTCCGTACTCGGCATCTGTAACGTTACCTGAAGCCGTAAGTCCGACCTCGCCGGCCAACAACGCTAGTGGAGCAAAAGGAAGTGTGCTGAATTTTTCTTGGACAACAAGTAGTAGTTCAACAGACGCAATGACTGTAAGTGCATCCAGCGTGACGAGTGGTGATAATAAATGTCCAACCATGGCTTATTTCCAAGATTCAGCACCCGAAAATGGCGTTGGTTCGTTTAGCGCAAGCGAAATGTCGCTGCCGGCTACGGGTATCGCTGGTGCGTGTTCGATGAATATTACGTGGCAACGTCGCCGCCCAGGAACAATGCCATCGGGATTAAAAGGTGATATTTCTGGCGTGCAAGAAGCAACTCGCACGATAACATTAAACTAAACGAGATAACGATCTAGCTGGATTCCTTGTTTACGCAGCCAAGGAATCCATTCGCGCTGCATTTGTCTATGGCAAAATGATAAATCCAGGTCTTCAATGCGTGGAGTGTGTTTGGCAATATCAGCAAGTAACTGTGCTTGAATTAACCCAGCCTCTTGTGCTTTCGCGTAGGGTATCAATGTGTAGGTGATCATGCCGTAGCGAGAGCGGTACTCTGTGGGAAATTCTTTTTCTAGAATAGATTCGATTTTCTTCTGAAGTAAAAAATTCTGATCTCCGACTTTAGCGCTCATTTCCACAAAGTTTTCTAATGCCATTTCCGCAATTGCATTTGCGTTTTTTATTCGTGCTTCTGAGTACAGTGGTAGAGCTTTTTTAAAATCCCAGCTATTAGTTTCTAAAATTTCTAATAAAATCGTAACGTCTTCAAATCCACAATTCATGCCCTGACCAAAGAAAGGAACAATGGCGTGGGCGGCATCACCCATCAAAGCGATCGCGTCCTCGAAATGCCATTGTGAAAAACGTACGGTTCCAAGGCTGCCTTGGGGATTTTCTAAAAACTGCGTTTCCAGTTCCGGTACAAGTGGAATCACGTCCTGAAATTCTGATTTGAAAAGTGCCTGCACACGTTCTTTTGTTTTTATACTTTCAAAGCTCCAGGCGTGATTCGAGCGTGGTAAATACAGAGTCAGCGTAAAACTGTTGTCTGTATTGGCTAGAGCCATCAACATGTGAGTACCGCGTGGCCAAATATGTAGATTGTTTTTTTCTAAAACGGGTTCGCCATTTGAATTCGCAGGTAAATACAGTTCTTTGTAGTCAGAAGAGATAAAGCTTACGTCTTCTTTGAATGTGTTTGGACTTAGTGCGTGGAGTTTTTTGCGAATGACTGAGCCTGCTCCATCAGTGGCAAAGGCATGTTCAAATTTTGATTGGATTCCGTTAGCGAACGAGAGTGTTTTGGTCTGCAGGTCAGTGTCTACTAAGTCATGTTCAAAATGAAACGTAACACCGATATCGGCGCACTTTTGAATTAATGTTTTGTTCAGATCCCCACGTGAAACAGCGTAATTGCATTCAGAATTGTTGCGGCCATACGCCTGGTATTGAGTCGCGCCATCTAAGGCATGCATTAATCGGCCGTACACAGGAACTGTTGTCGGCAAAATTGAGTCAATCAATCCCGCTTTCTTAAGACCGTCTAATCCTCTAGATGTAACGATTAAATTTATGCTGCGTCCACGATCAGCTGCGGTTTTTCTGGGATCCGAGCGTTTTTCAAATACATGCACATCAAAGCCTTTTTGTTTCAGCAAATACGCCCAGAGTGATCCGACAAGGCCAGCACCAATGATATGGATACTTTTGTTCTTCATTTTACTTTCCGTTGAAAAATGATTTCATGATCTGTACAAGTTGATAAACATCAGTGAAAGAGTTATACATCGCCGTTGGTGTGGCGCGAATAATGTTGGGTTCGCGAAAATCAACAATCGCATGATTGTTCATTAAATGATTTTTAAACTCTTGATGGCGGGATGTAACCTTCAAACACAACATCGATCCGCGACTCGCGGGTGTCACAACCGTTACATGAGTGCCTAGGTTTTCTTTAATCATCATTTCGAAATAGGAAGTAAGCTCATCACCGCGTTTACGTGCATTCTTGATTCCCATTTCATCAAACAATTCTAACGATGCCTTTAGCGCCGCCAGTTGGAAAATCGGAGGATTGCTAAGCTGCCAGGCCTCAACCGAGCTAATCGGATTAAAGTTCGGACCCATTTTAAAGCGCTCTGTTTTATTATGTCCCCACCAGCCTTCAAAGCGCTTCATAGATGTAAAATCTTTCGGATTTTTAGCGGCAGCATGATGTTTTTCGTGAACAAAACAACCCGCTATACCGCCAGCGCCAGAGTTTAAATACTTATAACTGCACCAAACAGCGAAATCGACATCATCGTCATGCAGATTCATAGCTAAATTACCGGCACCATGAGCCAGATTAAATCCAACTTTGGCGCCCACGGAATGCGCGGCCTCTGCAATTTTGGCCATATTGAATTTCTGTCCGGATAAATAGTTACATTGACCAATTAAAACTAACTCTAATGAATCGCCCAGGCGCTTGATTTCTGAAATGATAAAATCATCATTGATTGAATCAGCCCCAGGTGCATGTTTAAGTTCAACGACGGTATCTTGAGGGTTGAGTCCATGAAAACGGGCTTGAGAATCAACGGCATATTTGTCCGACGGAAACGTATTTGATTCGATTAGAATTTTAGTACGTTTTTCTTTAGGGGTGTAAAAGCTTGTCATCATCAAATGTAGATTCACAGTAAGGGAATTCATGGCAACCACTTCGGATTCTTTGGCGCCAACTAAACGAGCGAATGATGCTGTGACGACTTCGTGGTAGTTAACCCAAGGTATTTTTGATTTGAAATGAGCCTCCACGCCGTATTCACCCCACGCGTCCAATTCAGATTGGATGGCAGCTTTGGTGCGTTTAGGCATTAACCCAAGAGAATGTCCCGCAAAATACAGAACATCTTGTCCATCTTCTTTTGGAAATACGAATTCTTGCCGGAATTTGCTTAGAGGATCGCTGATGTCTTTGTTTTTGGCCCATTCTAAAGAGTTTGAATTCAACATGGTTAGCTTCCTTTAGTGTGTACTAGAACAATTGGCAGATTACCGTTAGGACCACTGACTTTAAGCTCGATCTTCTGATTTGGTTTTAATTCCACTGCTGCTGTCGCTGCACCAGCTAGAACAATGCTGCCCGCAGGTAATTCGCGACCATTTTCGTGTAGCAATTCGCACAGTTGAATCAAAGATTGAATAGGATCGCCAGAGATTTCTTTCGCGTCTCCTGACTGGGCTAACGTGTCGTTAACAAACATTTCCAAACGTGCGTTTTCCAGCAGCTTGGTTGAAGTGAACGGTACCCAGTTGCCTAAAATAAAATGTGATGAAGATGAATTGTCTGCAATTACATCTTCCATTGAGAAATATTTAAACTGGGTATAGCGCGAATCTAAGATCTCCATCGTCGCGCAGAGGTCGGAAATACTATCGATCGCTTGCTCATATGACACTTTACCTTTGAGTGTGCTTCGGACGCGGAAGGCCACTTCGGGTTCAATTTTTGAGTGAATCAAAGGTGTGATGTCAAAGATCGATGAATTTACGATTTGCATTTTATCTGTGAGTTCACCGTACAGCGGAGAGTCGAGGTTCATTTGTTTGCGTTTACCTTCAGAGGTCAGGCCCATTTTATAGCCAATTCTGGTTTCACGCTGATTTACTCTATGCTGAATCCCTAGTTCTTGGATTTGATAGGCTTCAGAACGTGTCATGGTGATTTTATTTTGACTCCATTGTTCCAGCGATTTTCTAAACAGGCGGGCTTCTGTCAGTTGACGAGCAATTTGTGACTTTTGTTGCGTTTCCATATTACAGTTTCCTAATCTAAATCGATGCCTCTATTTAAGAGTTTTCGGGGGCAATTTACAAGCGACTTTTTTGCTGTTGTTTTGGCTTTTGCGGTTGACTGTTATTTTTTGATTCTCTTAAATGGTTAGGAATGAAATTAGATACTCGAAAGATCTATGATATCACGCCAACCGTATCGCCTAACCTGGCTGTTTTTCCTGGAGACACACCGTACGAGAACTCGTACCTGATGTCATTTCGGCAGGGGCATCATTTGAGCCTATCTAAAATCCAATCGACAGTGCATCTGGGGGCTCATGCCGATGCCCCCAGTCATTACCATGTGAGCGGTGCTTCCATCGACGCTCGAGATTTGAATCTGTATCTGGGAAAAACTCAGGTAATCACGGTGACAGAGCGACGGGGGCATCGAATCGCCGTAACTGATGTGAAAACTCAGATACAGGCTCCGCGTGTACTGTTTAAAACGGGATCGTTCCCGAACCCTAACCACTGGAATAGTGATTTCATGGCCTTATCGATTGGTCTGATTCAGTATCTGACGCAGGCTGGAGTTAAGCTGGTGGGTATTGATACGCCGTCAGTCGACCTTGCGGATGATAAAATTTTAGAAGTTCATAATGAAATTTATAAAGCCGATTTGGCTATTTTGGAAGGTATCGTACTAGATCACGTTTCTGACGGAATTTATGATTTGGTGGCTTTGCCACTAAAGCTACAGGGTGCCGAGGCTTCACCTCTGCGAGCTATCCTAATCGAGCGAGATTAAAAGAGAAGGGTATGGAAAAAATTTTGAATTACATCAATGGCGAATGGTTATCACCGAAAAATGGAAAATTTCAGCCAAATAAAAATCCGGCAACGGGACTTTCCTACTCTGAAGTTCCAGACTCTGATGCGGACGATGCTGAACTTGCGATTTCTGCTGCGACCGCTGCATTTCCATCCTGGTCGAAAACGTCAGTTCGGGAACGCAGCGAATTGATGCGTAAATTAGCAGAGCTAATCAAAGAAAATGCGGACAGTCTTTCGCGTGATGAAAGTACCGACAATGGCAAGCCTCATAAACTGGCATCTGAAGTTGATATTCCGCGTAGCGAATTGAACTTTCGATTCTTTGCCGATCTTGCCGTTAGCTTACACGGCGAAGCGTATCGTTCAGATGCGAACACGATGAGTTTTACCGAGCATGCACCTCTTGGTCCTGTCGTGTGCATTTCGCCTTGGAATTTGCCGTTGTATTTATTAACTTGGAAAATCGCGCCGGCATTAGCTGCGGGATGTACTGTGGTGGCTAAGCCATCTGAAATAACCCCAATGACGGCGTATCGATTAAGCCAGCTGGCAGCGCAAGCGGGTTTTCCTAAAGGTGTTTTAAATTTCGTACATGGCCGAGGTTCTCTGTTAGGTGAAAAACTATCTACGGATCCCAGAATCAAAGCGATTTCTTTCACGGGCAGTACTCAGACGGGTAGAACGATTGCTACGTTAGCAGCGCCTTTGTTTAAAAAACTGGCGCTTGAAATGGGTGGTAAGAATCCTGTCGTGATTTTTAAAGACGCCGAGTACGACAAAATGCTATCGACCGTTGTTCGCTCCAGTTTTTCTAATCAAGGTCAAATTTGTTTATGTGGATCGCGCATTTTTGTCGAGCGACCGTTGTACGAAAAATTTAAAAAAGATTTCATAGCGCGGGTAGGGGCTTTAAACGTGGGTGACCCTTTTAATATGCAAAGCGATCTTGGTGCCGTCGTGAGTGAAGACCATATGGGTAAAATTCTATCCTACATAAAAAAAGCACGCGATGAAGGTGGCGTTATCCTTACGGGTGGTGAACAACTAAAAGTTGGCGGTGGTTATTTCGTTCAGCCTACAGTCATCGAAAACTTAGACTGCAATTCCTGCGTAAATCAAGACGAGATATTTGGCCCCGTCGTTACCATCACGCCATTTGATTCTGAAGAGCAGGTCACGGCGATGGCGAACAGTACGCGCTATGGTTTAGCGGCCAGTGTGTGGACAACGAATTTGAATCGCGCCCAGAGAATCGCTCGGCAAATCGATTCTGGAATCGTTTGGGTAAATACCTGGATGAATCGTGATCTACGTACGCCTTTTGGTGGTGTGAAAGAATCTGGCTACGGCCGTGAAGGCGGAATCGAAGCTTTGAAATTCTTTTCCGAAGTAAAAACGATCTGTATTGAAACTAGCCCCGAACAGGATAAACTATGAGTGAAATTAATTCGAGTCGAGCTCCCGAACCAGTCGGTAAATACCCACATGCTAAACGTGTAGGAAACCTATTGTTTTTGTCGGGAGTCGGTCCGCGTGAAAAAGGGACGAAAAAAATTCCGGGGGTAGAACTGGATGTAAATGGAAATATAGCTTCGTACGATATTGAAACTCAATGTCGTAGCGTTTTTAAAAACGTAAAGGCGATATTAGAAGACTCGGGCGCATCTTGGGAACAATTGGTGGATGTTACCGTGTTTTTAACTAATATGAAGGCGGATTTCCCAACTTACAATCGATTGTGGGCGGAATATTTTCCTAATAATCCTCCCTGTCGAACAACATTAGAAATTTTGTCACTACCAACGCCAATCGCCATTGAACTTAAATGTATCGCTGTGATGGAGTAACTATGAATTTAACAGAAACCCTAAAGTTAGCAGAATGGATAAAGAACAATCGACATTTATTAAAACCACCCGTGGGGAATAAATGCATTTGGCCACAACAGGACTTCATTGTGATGGCTGTCGGCGGACCTAATGAACGTACGGATTTCCATGTGAATCGCGGCGACGAATTTTTTTATCAAGTCGAAGGGGATATGACGTTAAAGATTCGTACGCCTGAAGGGGAATTTAAGGACGTAAATATTCGTCAAGGTGATATTTATTTATTACCGGGAGGAACACCTCATTCTCCGCAACGTCCGGCGGATACGATTGGTATCGTTATCGAACGTCGCCGTCAACCGGGCGAAATGGACGGCTTGCAATGGTTTTGTGAAAATTGCGGTGAAAAACTTTACGAAGAATTTTTCAATTTAGAAAATATCGAAACTCAGTTTAAGGCCGTCTTTGATCGTTATTATGATAGTGAACATACGAAGTGTAAAAAATGTGGTACCTTAAACGGTAGAAAATGGACTCATGTTAAAAATTGATACGCACACGCACATACTGCCTCCAGAAATTCCTAAATTTAAAGACAAATTCGGATACGGCGGATTCATTCAGCTTGTAAAAAACGCTGGCTGTAGCCATTGTGACATGGTCGATGATAGCGGAAAGTTTTTTCGACGAGTCGATGCAAATACCTTTAACCCAGATGATCGCCTAAGGGATATGAAATCACAACTGACTCAGGTCCAAGTTCTGTCGACAGTTCCAGTTATGTTTTCCTATTGGGCTAAACCTGCTGATGGTTTAACGGTTGCGCAGTTTTTGAATGACCACTTGGCGGGTGTGGTGGCGCTTTATCCGAAAAAATTTATTGGACTGGGGACGCTACCTCTGCAAGATATTGAACTATCTATTCGTGAAGCTCATCGCTGTATTGATGAACTCAATTTGGCGGGGTTTCAAATCGGCTCTCATGTGCAGGGGAAGAATTTATCTGATCCGATTTTTTTTCCGTTGTATGAAGAACTAGAGAAAAAGGGTGCCAGTGTATTCGTTCATCCCTGGGATATGATGGGGCAAGATACAATGTCTAAATACTGGCTTCCTTGGTTAGTTGGAATGCCGGCAGAGACATCACGCGCGATTTGCTCGTTTATTTTTGGGGGCGTTTTTGATCGTTTTCCTAAATTACGCGTGCAGTTTGCTCATGGTGGTGGAAGTTTTCCGTTTACTTTAGGTCGGATTCAGCATGGCTACGAGTCGCGACCCGATTTGTGTGCCGTTGATTGCAAACTGGCCCCTAAAGACTACATATCTAAATTTTATGTGGATAGTTTAGTTCATGATCAACGCAGTTTGAAATTCTTAATCGAAGTCATGAGTGAGGATCAAATTTGTTTAGGTACAGATTATCCGTTTCCTTTAGGGGAAACCGAAGCAGGAAAATTAATTGATTCAAGTGGGTTTGTTGATAAACTCATGCGAGAAAAATTGTTTCATCGAAATGCGCTGAAGTGGCTCAATAAAAACCAGAATGATTTCTTATAAGGTGAGGTAGTGAATGCAATTAGGATTAGATGGAAGAAAGGCGTTAGTTTTTGGGTCTTCGGGCGGTATAGGCAAAGCCATTGTCGAGAGCTTGTTGAAAGAAAAAACTCATGTTGTTGTTAATTCTAGAAGCCAGGACAGAGTGCTATCGACAGTTGCTGAATTTCAAAAGGCATTTGATACTAAAAACGTATTTGGTGTTGCGGCCGATCTAAATCAAAAAGACGAAGCGACTCGTGCGGTGAAAGAAGCTCAATCGAAAATGGGCGGCCTGGATATTTTAGTCGTAAATACGGGTGGTCCAGCAAAAGGCTCGTTTGAAGACATCTCGACAGAACAATGGTTATCTGATTATCAGAATTTGTGGATTAGTTTTGTTGATGCTGTTAAGGCCAGTTTGCCAGAAATGAAAAAAAATAAATTTGGACGTATTTTGCTTGTGACATCACTAGCGGCGAAAGAACCGTTAAAAGGACTTACGACGTCAAACGGTTTACGTGCGGGTTTGAGTGGCCTATGTAAATCTTTATCAAATGAAGTTGCAAGTTATGGAATCACAGTAAATGTGATTTTGCCTGGGTACACGAATACTGATCGTTTGAAAGAGTTAAAACTTACGGAAGATACGGTGAAAGGTTTAGTTCCGATGGGACGATTGGGTCAACCGCAAGAGCTTGCCGATTTGGTATCGTTTCTAGCCTCTGATCGTGCAGGATATATCACGGGTCAATGTATCGCTGTTGACGGAGGGGCTTTAAGAAGTTTTTAATTCTGTGGTGGGTTTGGCTTTGGTTCCGGAATGTCTTTGTTGACATCGAAAAACCAAATACGCCTTAATTTTTTCGCGACGCCTTCGGGTGTGTACCATATGTAGCCACCGTTCCCCCAGTTGGTGTAGGAATTTTTCAATCGTACGGCGTTGACTTGATCACTATTCTGAGTTTGAACATTGGCTATCACAAATTGGTGACCAACTCCAGTTTCACGCGGATCATTTCCATCCACGTCCAGTAAAACGGCGCGATCTTCAGCAAGTGCAGTTTCTACGGCCTTGAACAGTGTCTGTGTGGATTCTGATTTTTGGTATCGATTAAAATTACCACCGTTGAGGAGTGGGTTAATAAAGAGAGGCAAATTGAAATTCTGTGCGGGGTTTGTGTATGGTCCTTCGTCTTTTAAATGTCTGACTTCGACAGTGCCATAGGTATCAAAATTATAGAGCTTTCCAAATGTTTGTGGTGTGTGATGGATGCCATCGTACCAAAATGGTTTTGGCCATTCACCGACGTAGTTTCCAAGGACCTCTCTGAAAATGTCTTGGGTTAAACGAGCATTGTCGGAATGTGGGAACGCATTCGGGTCTGCCATGCGAGCTTCGATGATGGCATTTACTTTAGAAATGATTTCGCTATAGATTTTTGGAAAATCCCATTTGCTTAGGTTTGGTTCTAATGGTCGCCAGATATCGTCGGGTACGAGTCCATACAGCTGAGTCAGTTTCATGGCGTGATACATTTCACCTCCCTTTAGATTGAAATACATCCCTTGTCCATTTTGATTGTTTGAAAGTATTTCGCCAATGACATGTTCAAATTTTTTGGCGACGAGGTAGGCGGCAGAAAAATGAATTTCACGGCTGTTATGGGATCGATTCAGGTGAGTTGTTTCGAGTGCACCTAAGTAGGCAAATAAAAAACATTCACGTGAAGAACATTGGTCTAAATTGCGCGTGTTTTTATTGTTAAAAATTCGATTGCTTGATTGCGGATTATAGGGATCATGTTTGTCTCCCCAGAGTTCCGTGATAGGGGCAATCTCGGGAGCAGGAACCATGGCTTTTCGGGCGGTTGATCGGTTCTGTTGATAGAAAATATCACAGGCATCGCCGGACTGAGTATTGCTGGCGTAACTCACTGAAAACGGGAGCCAGTTTAAAAGGGAAAATAGTAATACGAGTGTCTTAATCCTAGACATTTCTACCTTTGAAATGAAATATAACTCGCCTCTGGTTCATATATTTATAACGATACATCTTTTGGACCATTTTTAGTCTAGAAAAAGGGGTGAAATGGGTCAAAAAAAAGCACATTAAAATCATTTAATTTCAATTTAATTGAGTATTTAAAACCCTTTGTTAGGCTATGATTCGGGTTTACAAAAAAGGAGTTTTTATGAAGCAACTATTAATTATCGCTCTAGCGGTAACGGGTCTATCCATCGCGCACGCGCAAGATTCGTCAGTGAAGCCATCCGTAGCGGCACCATCAACTGGGGTCGATGCAGGAAAGCCGTCTAAAGAACAAAGAAAGGCCATGCACGAAGAGTTGAAAGATGAACGAAACGCAGTTGAATCTGCCTGCGTAGAGGAAGCCAAAGCGGCTAACTGCGGCGACAAGATAGTTGGTAAAGGTTTATTAAAATGCATTCATCAGCATAAAAAAGCGAGTGCGGATTTCAAAATTTCTGACTCATGCAAAGAGGCTATGAAAAATTTAAAATCTGAACGTCATAAAATTAAGAAATAGTAGTATAAATAAATGGCCCGAGCTTACCTATCTAGCTCGGGCTGGATCTAGACTGTCTCAGTACAACACATCTTTTTGGTAAAAAAATTCTTAGGCTTTCTCAGTATTAAAAGATCAGTAAATAAAATTGAATATCGTTTTCTGAAATTGTCGCTACTCTTAACAATTTCCCTATCAAAGTCAGAAGTTCGACATGTCATTTTGAAACAAAATTCTCACTTCAAAACGTTCAAAAAAATTTTCATAAATTATTAAAGAATCTCACTGTGAGAATCCTAAATTGTTTTCATGACTTAGCTGAGAGCTGAAAACTTATTGATCATTTTATCCAACTTATAGGCTTTGGAGTAAACGAAAGTAAACCGATATACTGGTGTAAGTTACAGCATGTTTCTAATCTATGGCGTTTGCGTATTTATACTCGACTGTCATTTGATCTAGAGAGTGTGAGACTTTTGTGGGGAGGACCTTTGAAAACTATTAATTGCATTAACGATGTATTTGCACGATTAAAGTTAAAAAGAAAAAACTATTTCAGACGCGCGTCTTTTGTGGCGTTGCTTTCTGTTCTGTTAGTTTCATTTCAAAACTGTTCACAAGGTAAATTTGAAATTAGTGAAGCTCAGATGTCGTCCCTTAAAGATGTTTCTGATACTGGCGGAACTGGTGATTCAGGAAATACTGGCACTGGAACCGGTGGTGGAACGGGTACGGGCGGTGGTACAGGAACCGGTGGTGGAACAGGCACGGGCGGCGGCACGACACCGACGGGTCCAACTCAAGCAGAAATTAGTGCCGAGATTGCTAAGCGTACTCGCTGTAAGTCTGCTATTAGAGCACCAGTAGTTACGAATGCTGCTGATTTCGCTGCTAAGGTAATTTCTGTTAAGTCAGGTCTTGCTGCTGGTTCGGGTGATGTGAATTTGGCCAATTATCCAATGGGAATCACGATTGATTCAAGTCAAGGTGTCGATTCAACAAAGTATAATGCTGGTGACGGCTGTACGTTTCAAACTCAGGCCGAGATTACGATGGTAACGGGTGAGTCTGGACGTGATGCTGTTCTTAACTCTGGTATAAATAACAGTGGTGCTGCCTTAGTAGTAGGAACCACAAATGGTACACGCGCTGTTGATTACATGAATGCTACATTAGAACGAAGAACGACTGGAAATAACAACCAAGGTACTCAGTTCACGATGGGTACTAATACGCTCAGTGTGAATTATATTGTTAAGCCAGGTGATGATGATGATCAGCGAACAACTCGTTGTGTAGATGGAAGTATCTATTATCGATTCCGTGTCACAGCGGCCAATACTGGTTTAAATCAAGAACGTCCAAATTATCCAGGATCTAATATTGGAAACGCTTCGGCGTCGTCTCCTTACTATTATTTCCGAGTGGACTCTGAAAACAACTGCTGGAAAGAAAGTAACTTGGCGAAAATCATGGGTGCGGCAAGTCCGACTTCAATTCCGGTCGCAAATTCTTTGTTGGGTACAGCGGTGGCTTCCGATGGTGATTGGGTAGCCTCTGTAAGTAACGGTGAAGGCGGTACTGGCTTTATCTACATTTTTAGAAAAGTTTCTGGTAACTGGACGTTCTTTCAAAAGTTGAAAGGACCAAATGGAAATGGAACCATGTTAACGGGAGTCGCTTTACGCGGAAGCCTTTTAGCCGTGGCCTCTTCGGGTGATGGTCTAGGTTATCCAGGTCGCGTTTATCTATACAGCTTAAGTGGAAGTATGTTGTCGACGCCATCTCAAACGATCAACAGTCCGGTGGCTCCAATTGCGCAATTCGGTTCAGGTGTTGCGATTACGTCAAATAATGCTGTCGTTGTCGGTGATGGTTACGATACGGGCCGTGCCTATATTTATACAGGCAGTATTGGGTCTTACGGACTTTCGGCGACTCAGCAAGGTTCCGATATCGCGGCCTCAATTAAGGGCTTCGGTTCTAACGTAGTTTTCCAAGGCGGTCGTTTGTTGATCGGTGCCTATAAAGGTAATGAAAGTTATGCGGGATCGGTTCATATTTTCGATGCCGCTGGTGGAAGTTTTGGTTCCCCAATTCATAAGTACGCTCCGGCTGGAATCACATCGCAAGCAAATTTCGGCTCTGCGATTGGTTTTGATGGAACGGCCTTAGTTGTTGGTGCATATGAAAATGCAACTGCCGGTAATGTTGCTGGCGCGATTGCATACTACAGTGATTATTCGACCTCGACTGCGCCAAGAGTGATTCAAGGTAGCGCAGCAGAAGAAAGATACGGCGTATCTGTCGCCATCGTTGGTGATTCCGTTTATGTCGGTAGCCGCGGTGGTACAGGTTCGTCAGGTGCAGTGGGTCGCTATTTGAAAACTAGCTTAGCGGGAACGGGTGGATACAACTCACGTGTGTTCTTGCAACGTAGCCATGACTCAGTAAATGGCGAAGGTTTCAGTTATTCTATGAGTGTGATTAATGGGGCTTCGGTACCGACGTTGGTAATTTCGGCACAAACAAAAACATATACGGTGGGCGCGGGTGATATTCGTTCTAAAGCTGGTGGTTTGTACTTGTACGAAGTTAAGTAAAGTAAGTTTGGGTTTAAGGTTAGTTAAGTACTTGGGGTTAGTTTGAACTATTTCGGGGGAAACAAGATGAAGATGCAAAAAATTATTCTATTTGTGCTTTTTGCAAGTTTTGTCTCAAAAGCAGATATCTCGGATGCTACGAGAAATGATAAAGCCGTCGTTCATTACGATTTTGAAGACGCTTTTACTAATGACTCGGCTGATCCGGGTTATATGAATGTGGAAATTCCAGATAAAGCGAATGCCAAGTACGGTGCGGCTCTTAGACTTAAGTGGTATGCCACAGATAGATCCAAAATCACTTGGGCGCGTGACGTGAATAATGATGGTTATCTTTGGTTAAAAGGATCTACTATCGTTCGCTCAATGTCGATGGCCACAAAAATTCATACTGAGTGTACAAAAGCGACGTCAACGGGCCTTACTATTGAAGCCGTTGTTGAAAACAACGAAACAGTTGAAGAACGTACGGGTCAGTACCCTGCGGATAACAACGTAACTCGTAATTTGCAGCCATCACGTATAGTGAGTATGTCCCGCGATTTCACTAATCGTGGTACAAATTTCAACGTAAACTTTGCTCTGGGACAAGTGTATGAAATGGGTGACCGTTTCATGGGTGCAGTCACAACGGCCGCATCTAATAACTTGTTTACTCAACCGGTGATGAGTTCGAACACGGCCGCTTTGATTCAAGGTCTGGGTCGCCCAGCTACTAGCTATAAACAAAAAATTGTGTTCACAGTAAATAAAGGATCTGGTTTTGCGACTCTGTATTTAACAGATAGAAATGGCAACTTGTATCCCGCAGTTAATACTCAGCAGGGTTTTAATGGCGGAACAATGGCCAATTATTTCTCTCGTTGGAATAGTCAAACATACTTAAACGTAGGTAATGACTATATCCCAAGTACAGGTATTCTTTCGCAACCAGAGTCATTTAAAAATATCGCTCCGGGTTCGACTGAAGCAGACAACCCAAATCGTTATTGGAAAGGTAAGCTTTATCGCTTAGCTATTTATTGCGAATCTTTAAGCGAGAAGGAAATTTTAGGAAGCGCTTACCAAATTGTTAAAAACGAAGTGTTCCCTATCGTAAACGTAGCGCGTACGGCGAACCTTATTAAAGCGTCGGAGATTTTTGAACGTTTAACTGGTACTAAAACACCAATTTACAATCCATTATTAAAACAAATGGAAGAGCGTTTGAATGCGTTTGATCCAGTGGGTGCGGCAGCGCTAGTTACCGATCATCCCATGTTCTACAACATCACCGTTAGAAACTTTGCCAATAAGATGAGTAACCGTGATGAAACAATTGCGGCTCCGCTCAATGACTTTACGGCAACAATTATTGGTGCGGTTCGTGATAATATTCCGGCGAAAGAACTTCTGTATGGAAACTTCTTCTACCAAGGCGATCCATCAAAAGCCGCTGTTCCAAGTGATGATGTGGATGATATTTTAAGATCAAATAATCACTATGCTTCACTTGATTTAGCTAGTTATGACTTAAAAGCTGTTTTGATGAAGCGAAAGCAGATTATTCTAAAGGCGAGTACTTCCAACGGAAATACGAGCACGAACAATAACAACATCAACAACATCCAGTTCGAGCCAGTAGATAACTCATGGGCTGCGGGTCTATTAACGACTCGTCAGTGGGCGGCTGCTCATATGATAGCGGGTACAAACCGTCGCGCGGTTGAGTTTGCATTACGTGAATTCACATGTACACCGATTGAGAATGCGGCCGATTCGTCTGGTCCAGAAGACGTGATTGGTCGTGATATTGATAGAAATCCGGGTGGAAGTCGCGCGAAGTTCACAACGTCATGTCGTGCTTGCCATACCATTCTTGATGGTTTCAAAGGTGCGTTTGCGTTTATGACTTTCTCTGGTGATTTCTTAAAGCATTCGGCTTTGGTGCCAAATTCTACTCAGAATAATGCGAATGAAGATAATTCGATTGTTATGCGTATTCATCCAGATGCTCCGGGTGTGACTCGTAAAATGAATCACAATGAAGATGCCTACATTAATGGTAAAATTCTTCGGGATGACAACTGGGTTAATAATGCTAACAGTGGAACTAACAAAACAAACTTTGGTTGGACGCGAATGTCAGGTAAGGGTACAGCCGATTTCGGCAAGGCCCTAGCGGAAAGTAAGGCGTTCCCACGTTGTATGGCACAACGCGTGTTCTTTACAATATGTAAACGGGAAGCTGAATCGAAAGATGATGCTTTCATTAAAAAGGTAGCAGAGGAATTTTCTAGTGCGGAACGTAACTACAACCTGAAGTACCTGTTTCAAAAAATTGTAGCTAACGAATCATGTTTAGGGGGGAAATAATATGGATACGAGCAATCAGATCAAGGTGAAAAGGTTGATGAGAGCTTTTCAAACCGCAGTCGTTCTGGTGTGTGCGGTAGTAGTGTTCGGTAACGGTTGTGCGGAGGGAGGATTTTATCCTCAAGGATCTGAGAATCTAGCTTCGACATTAGAGTCGTCTTGTAAAGACCCTAATGAAATTGAAGTTATTCCAGGCGCAAAGACGGCAAGTTTAGTGGGTACGACAAACATCGTACAGCATTTTGCTGCTTGTACTGGTTTGGAAACAGTATCGCAATTAACTCAAGGTGTGTACGAGGACAAGAAGAGTTCGATTGGTACATATGGTGCGGTGACTTCAATCACAGCTCCTTACTTGATGGCGGTTCATAGTATTGCTGGTGAAGTTTGTAACGACGTTATTGATCAAGAGATTGCTAAAGGTAACCGCATTTTTGCTGGTTGGAATTTAGCTTCGAATTCATTGCCGTCAAATTCGCAGTTAGCGGATGCCGCAATTAATTTGTCCTTATCATGCTGGCAAGATTATGAAATTTCGCAAGAAGAGAAAGACATCGTAATTAACTCGATTGTTCAATCTGTGGGCTCCGGCGAAGCGGGAGCTTCTAGAAAAGCCGCAATCATGATGTGTACATCAATGCTGGCTAGCTTAAACGCTCTTCTGAACTAAAGTTATTTGGGGATTTTTTTAATTTTATTTATTTAATTAATAGGGGATTAGGGTATGAAAAACGATAACAACAATAAACCGAAACTGTATCACGGGCGAAAGCCGGTGACGAGACGTGAATTCTTAGCATCTGGGGCGATCCCAATGATGTCTTATATGATTCCGGCTGGATTAATGACTACGTTTGCTAAAGCGGGTATCGCTCAGGCGCAAGAACTGTGTAAAATTGGTGAATCGGCGAAGTTTCCACCAATCGTAAACATCAATGCTAATGGCGGTTGGTGGGTTGCGGGTAACAACATTTTCCTTACGGAAGGTCGTGAGTTACTTCCATCTTACGGCAGAAACGGTCTGGGTTCAGCGGCAAACTTGGTGAGCCAAATCGTTAAGACGGGTCACTTTAAAAATCAACCTCCGTTCTATAGCGGTTCGGGTTTCTTGGCCGGTGTGCAAACTGGTTTAGTGGCGAACTCGGCACAAGCGGCATTAGCAAAAACTAATTTCGTAAGTATGCCACTACAAAGTCAGAACGACTCAGATACAAATAAATTAGCTCCATTTTACTTGCTACAAAAAGCAGGTTTATCTGGAAAAATTTTACCTAATCTAGGGACAACTGATAACGGTATCGGTATCAGTAATGCGTCAGCGTTTGGTATGTCACCAGCGCCGTTGATCGTAAACAACGTAGATAACATAGTGAATGCATTGGGTGTGGCTGATCGTTTAGCTCAGTTAAACCAAGTTCAAAAAACTAACTTGTTTAAAGCGTCGCAGGCTATGTCTGTGTCCCAAGCTAGAAAACTAGCCAGCTTAACTGGTGGATCACTACTTGATCGTTTATTAGGTCAAGCTAATGCGGATAATACAAAACTAATCGAAAATCCGTCAGGCCTAGACTTAGATCCTATAAACAATGCGGCTTTCTCGGCAGTTTGGGGATTAAATAATAATACTCCAAAAAATAGTGCCGATTACGCAAATGCATCGATGATCTACAATGCGATCAATGGAAACTGCGGCGCTGTAGGTATCGAGGTTGGTGGTTGTGATTACCATGGTAGTACTTTAGCGCAAACAATCGCTAAAGATAACGAGATCGGAACATTGACTGGAAAGATTTTACAATCTTTTCATGCGATGGGATCTCCAGGTTTTATCGTGATCAACACTGATGGTAGCGTGGGCGCGCCTCCTTCAGATATTCCAGGTACAGACCCAACGGCTGACCGCGGGGATTCGTCTGGTATTTATATGATGTACTACGATCCAACAGATGTAGTGCAAGCTCCAGATTCGCAAGTGGGTCACATGAAAAACGATCCAGATGCAGAAGCTGCGGATGATAAATTCTTAGTGGGTGGTAACGCAGAAATCGCGACAGCGGCTGTGTTTGCTAACTTCTTGTCGGCGGCTGGCAAGATGAACCTATGGACATCAATTCCAGAGACGAATCGTACATTCGATAGTCTACAGCTGGAAAAAATCCTTAAGTTCCACGGTAAGGCCGGTTAGTACTTGTTAAAAGGTACCTCCTACATTTTCGCCACGCACCGCGTGGCAGAAATGTAGGAGGTACAATAAAAAGTTTGGGTGGATTTCGTAGCGTTGACGTATGATGGGGGACTTAATGAAATTTAACACTATTAAACGACTTGCTGTTTTAGTAATTGCGGGAAGTTTTTTAACTGTTGCATTTAACAACTGCGGCAAGCCTAAGGCTAATGAGGAAGAAGCCTCGTCAGGCTCCTATGCCAAGTTAAGTGATGAGCCCTGTGAAGATCAGCTAATGAACTTCTACTCTCGCTCGTATCAACCCTTCTTACTGACTAACTGTAGTTCTTGCCACTCAACTGGTCCTGGTAAAGGACAAATTGCAAATAAGGATACACAAGTGTCCTACAAAGACTTTATGCAAATCGGTTATTCGAAAGTTTCGGCTAATGCGATTAGCGATGGTCATAATATTCCATACTCGGGCTCACATCACACACAAACAATTAATGATTTGAAAATCACGTGGATTAAGGCATTGTCTGAGTACGATTTATGCTTAGGTGGTAATGGCGAGGTGCAAGAGGTTTTAACTATAAAACAACGGGCAACGTTTGCATTAACTCCGAAAACAATTCCTACAATGGGTGATAACGAAGAAAGACGCGTGGAATTTACGTTAGCGTCTGACTTATCTCAACTCAAAGATACGCCAGTGCCGAATTTGTATGGCGCTAAGATGTCGTTCATGGTTCGCAAAGTATTGAAAGGTACGGATCGAACGTATTCGATTCACTCACCTCGACTTTATGGTGCAACTCAAGATATTCGAGTGAAAGGTATTTTCACTAAAATTAATGGACGATATATTCAGTACAGTACAAACTTTGTATTTGCTGATAGTAAAATTGCGAAAAACTCTACGGAAGCGTCTGCGGCTTCATTAATTTCAACAGGTGCCTTAACTATTGCGGGAGCCATGTTCCCTGACGATACAATTAGTTTCGATTTTGAATTGCTTGAAAAGACAGAGATTCCGCCGCCGCCTCCTCCTGTGTTTTTGTCATTCGATGGCACTAAGACATTCTTGGCGCCAGCCGGCGGAAGCATTGATCCAGTAGCTCCACCAAATGAAGTTACATTTACTGTTAGATTGGATAAACCATCAACAGAGGTCGTGACATTCACATACTCGATCGATACGACGGCCATTTGTAATGGCGGTACGGTGAACGCATCGTGTTTACCTGACGTGTATTCATTGTTGTGTCCAGGTGGAAATTGCCCGCACGCTAATTCTGCCAAAGTGGGCTTAGCTCGTTCGGTGGTGGGCGCGAGTTTTAATCGCTTCGATTGGGATTATAAACTAAATGGTACTTCGTTTAGTTTCGAGCCAGGTGAAGTTGTAAAATCATTTACGGTGCGAACATCAAAAGATATTCGTTATGAAGAAAATAAAGTTTTAACGATTAAGTTAGAAGCGGGTATCGGTAACATTCAAGTTGTTGCTGCTAATTCGTTAGGCCGAATTGTATATAATAAAATTATGAATCCTGTTCCATCAAACGGGCAAATGACGTACACGAAACTAATGAACGGTGGGACGCTAGATAAAACATGTACTGAATGTCATAACTCAACTAAGCGTGACGGTGGTTACGATATTCGTGATTACGAGTTAATGATTTCAAGTAACAAACAGATCTTGGTTCCTGGCCAAGACAAAGTTGTTTACGATGCAAGCTACAACAAAATTGTAACAGCGGTCAGTCTGATGTATCGCCGTACATTACCGCAGTTTACCCCGGAATCATTATTGATGCCGCGTTTGAAAACTCTGACTCCTGCGGAGTACAATGATGTTGAGAACTGGTTAACAAACGGCGCGAAAAATAACTAAGGCTTGAAGATACTCACGTTGAAGGGAAAGCTATATGGACTTAAATAGAATTTTTACAAGACGAAGAAAGTGGTTAGCGGGTATCGCTACCGCATGCATGCTGTTGGTGGTTTCCTTTCAAAACTGCTCGGCTGTAGGCTCGGCTAGTAGTTCTAAATCAGCTAAGCTATCTTCAGAGAATGATATTTTGGGTGCTCAAGCTTTAGAAATTCTAAGTGCGAAATGTCTAACCTGCCACAATCCAGATAAACCCGAGGGTGGAATTTCAGATATCACTGACTTAAATTTCTTGTTGTATTACCGTCTTGTGATTCCTGGTCAGCCGGAAATTTCAGATGTTATTCGTGTCATCAAGGAAGGTAGCATGCCTCCTGGTGGTGGCGTATCTGTCAGTGATCTGGCGGCATTAAATCGTTGGATTTTAGAAGGCCTAATTGACGACAGTGGTAACGTCGCCATTCCTGATGGCTCGGCTACTTTGGAACCAAGATATAGCAGTATTAAAACTCGTATTATCAACACCAAATGTTTGGGGTGCCACAGCGGCGCTAACTTGTCGGGTGGTGTAGATTTAACTACCTATGCGACAACAGTTGCGAACAACATCGCGCGTGCAGGTAACCCAGGTGGTTCTCGTTTAGTTACGTCTATGGAACGCACGGGTAATGACTTTATGCCCAGAAATGGTGCTCGCATTCCAGCATCAGATATCGCAATTGTTAGACAGTGGATCCAAGACGGAGCTCAGAATAACTAGTCGTTTATCGGGTTTTAGTATTTAAGCTTAGTTGCTTGCCTCTGAATTTGACGCCATAATAAATTATGGCGTCCATTGATCCAAATTTGTTTTCTCTTTTGAAATTTCCAAAAAATGAAAGCGATGTATTTTACACTGGTCGATTGCCGTGGCTTTTTAAAGATGTCGATTATTATAAAACGTACTGGCACAACAAAAAGAATGAATTTCTAAATTTTCACAAAACTAGTTCCCAAAACATCGATGCTGAACTTAAATCAAAAAAGTTATTTTCCGTAACGACACGGCAGCGGCTCGAAGTTTTAAAAAAAGCGCATGATGCTAATTATCTAACGCTATCCAATCTGCTTCAAAGTCTGCAGGCAGCAGCCGCTAACCCATTTGAAGTTTCGGTTCCCTCTCATCAATCTTTGCATTTGTATCGAAAAAATATCTTCCGCGATTGGGGATGGGAGACTTCAGAAAATCGTCAGGCGGTTGAGTTGTTAACTGAAGTCATCGGTGTTAACTGGACGCCATCTCGCGTATGCGTGCTGGGGAGCGGAGCGAGTCGTTTAGCCATGGATCTTCATAAAGAGTTTCGTGTTCCGATGACCGTGGCTGTTGATTTTAACCCCCTTCTTCTTCTTGTGGCTGAGGAAATGTTGAGCGGTGCAACCATTAGTTTATGGGATTTTAATGTTGCTCCCGTTGAACTCAGTAGTGTGACTCAGGAATATAAGTTAAGGTCTGAATTGGGTTCGCTAGAGGGCTTTCATCTGGTATGTGCTGATGTTACCGAATTGCCGTTCAAAGAACACCAGTTTGACGCTGTCGTTACGCCCTGGTTAATTGATATTTTGCCGTTTAATTTTAAACTCCTCGCGCAAAGGGTGAATAGTCAGCTGGACATCGGCGGTCAATGGATCAATTTTGGTCCGCTCGGCTTTTCTAATCGTAATGAATCTGAAAATTTAACTCGCACAGAGCTGACTGAACAGATGCAGGACTGTGGTTTTGAGGTTGAAAGTGAAAAAATCACTAGCATTAGATACTTAACAGCTAAAAATGAAGTAAATTCTAGAAATGAAACAGTCTATCTGTTTAAGGCAAGAAAGATCAAACACGCAACGGTAGAACCGTACAGTTTTTTGCCAGAATGGTTGAGTGACACGAGCAAGTCGATACCCCTTTCAGACGACATTAAAAGGCACCAGCAGCTGGTTCGTTTTCAGGCTGATCTGTTTCATTCGATCGATGGCAAATTGAGTGCAAACCAGTTAGCTCAGTTATTTGCTCAGCATTATAAAATGCCGCCAGAAACGGCTTTAGTGATGGTGGTGAATGTTTTGCGCCAGCTAGAAGAGTCGTTAAAGCGAAAATAAATCTAAACCAAAGTCGACTCATTTAGAGATTTGCTAGTCAGTGAAAATCGTTATACAATCAAACAAGATGTTTAAGCTGTTCTGTCTTTCTATTTTAAGTCTTTTGATCGTGAACTGCGGTAAAGTTAAAAACTCAAGCAGTTCTGACGGGGGATCGGTTGTGGGTACCGCAGAGTTCGTGTCGGCTCGCGAAATTATTGCTTCAAAATGTCTGAGCTGTCATTCGGCTTGGAGCTCTTATTCATCAGATGACTACGTTAAAAAGGGTTTGGTATTTAAAGGGTCTCCGGCAAACTCATCCCTATACACGCGTATTCGTGGTAATGATGTTGGTGTCGCAGGTGATATGCCGACTGGGCAACCTAATTTATCACTGACCGAAATCAAAGAAATCAAAGCTTGGATCTCGTCTCTGTAAAAATAGAATCTATGAAAATATGAGGTGCCTTTTTAGGCGCGTCGTCTAATTCGTTTCCACTCAAATATCAGTTTAATATAATCGAGCGGGTTCGTTATTTTGCAGTTTTTTTTATCGCACGTATTAACTGCGGTGGAGACGTCGATGAAGCTGTTCGTTAGGGTCATGTTGTTAACTCTGTTATCTTTGAGTTTAAATGCTCGGCCGGTATATTTTATTGGCGATATTCACGCGGATATCGATGCTTTAAAACGAATTCTTATTGGCTTAAATTTAATAGACAAAGAGTTAAAGTGGATCGGTGGTGATGCTGAGTTAGTGACTCTAGGAGATCACTTAGATCGTGGTCCTAGCTCGCGCCCCGTATTGGATTTGCTGATGAGGCTAGAATCTGAGTCACTGCGTACGGGTGGCAAGGTCACTAACCCTATTGGAAATCATGAGTTTCTAACAGCTGATGGTCACTATGGCTATGTTCAAGGAGGAGACGCCCTAAATTATCGTGATTTTAAGTTGGGCGCACGCGGCAGTGGATACGAGAAGGCGTTTGTGGGTGATACCGTCTATGCGAAATGGTTTCGGCAACGTCCGGCGATGTATGTCGTGGATGACACTCTTTTTGTTCATGCTGGCGTGACTGAAAAGATGCTAAATCATTCAATTAACCAAATAAACCAACTCGTTACTGACTGGATGAAATACGTTCAAGGGGTTGGGGATCAGCCTCATCCTTCTACGGCTTGGGTGGTTCAAGGTGATGGACCTTTGTGGACAACGAAACTCAGTTATCGCGCCGATACTTTTAAGCGCGATACGGAAAACAAACACAGACTGCCCGTGGAAATGTTAGACCAGTTATTAAACCATTTCAATGTTAAGCGAATTGTGGTCGGACATCAGCCCATCGAAGATATGGATAAAGCGGTACATCACCCGTTCTATGGCTCTCGTGTCGTGTCTGCCGATACGGGAATTAGTATTTCTGATAACAAGATTGTGTCTGGTTTTAGACTTGAAAATGAAATCGTGACCGGGTTTCATTTTGATCGGCGTTCACAGGTTGTATTGAATAAAGTCTATTCGCAACCAGCCCAGAGCGCCTGCCAACGGTTTTATTAATTTAAAGTGTAGGTAAGTCCAAGCATCCAAGCTAAGGCGTAGCTACGTAAATGAGTCCCGAAAGATTGAACTAATTCGTAGCGATAATTTAAGCGCCAACGCGTATCCAGATAATAAAAGTAATGAGGATTGGCTTGCGGCACTACGATAAAATTTTCTTCTTCAGGCCACTTTGTTGATTTTGATTGAGCTAAAAAGCCAAACCCCAAATCGATGCGATTGTTAGCGCGCCAGAACAAGCGACCGCCGCCGCGAAACCCTGTCCATGCAATACGACGTTCGTAATAGTCGCCCGAATCTTTGGTTCCGGCTTGTGCGTTTCCAGTGATGGCGCCAACATTAAACGCATAACCCCACCGTTCGCGATACACGGTGAAGTCATAATTAAACGAAACGCCAAAATAGTGGCTTGTGCCCTCCATTAAACTTTTGGTCGCAACGCTAGTTAATTTTAACGTTTCATACCAAGTCGTATAGTCCACCGTAAAGCCGTGGCGATTTTTAAAGCGAGTCGGCTTGTCATCGGAAAGATCGGTCGAACTGCTCGCGTCCGCTGTAGATGTTTCGGCCTTGGGTTGTGGTGCAGGCGTTGGTTGTGGAACGGCAACAGGGCGCTGAACGGGTGCTGGTACCGGCGTCGGCGCTGGTGTTGGTTTTTGAACTACCGGAGGTGCCGGAGCTGGAATGGGTCTTGGTGCTGGCTTAGCGACAGGGCGTGGCTGTTGTTTGGCTGGAACGACTTGACGCTGAACTGGTTTTTGAGTTGGACGTTGTGCCGGTTGTGGCGCTGGACGGGCAGCTGGTCGCGGAGCCGGTTTTGCTGCTGGTTTTTTTGCGGCAGGCGCTTGTTGTTTTTTTTGCGGCGGAGGCGCATTTAAATCAATATCAATATATTGTTGAGCCACCCCTTGTTCTGGCCACACAAGACTGATACTCAAAACAATTACTAAGAAAATATATTTAAAGTCCATCCTGTTATCCTATAGCGATAAGTGCAGTTGTGTTTGTATCGACCAAGAGTCACCCACCACGGTATCATCAGATAAATCGCGGCCATTCACTACGGTGAAACGAAACTCAGTTTTTAAGTAAGGAAAAGCAAGTAAACCAAATGTCCATTTTAAATTATCCGGAGATTTCGTCGACATCGTTTGATTGTAGTATTCCACTTGTGAAAGAAAAAAATAACCACGTTTAATAAGAGCCATGCTTTGCGCTAAACCATAAGCGCCATTTTTAGCATCGCCCGATTTAGGTTTATTCATGATCATCCCGGCTTCGGCTAATAAGCTGTTGCCTCTTCCGTATCCGTACTTAGCGTGTCCTGCCATACGCGTCCAACCTACGTAATCATTTTGAGAGAACATCGTTGATCCACCCAGTCTGAAATACTGATGGATATCTCGCTCGGCCATAAATGATAGGCCTTTTTGGCGTTGGTCTGCGTTTTGTGCTAAGTTTCCGATAAACACATGCGGAGTAAATTCCCACGGTTCTTTACGATACATCGCCATCACACCATACGTTTGGTCGTTCTGAGCAACACCCACACGCGTTCGAGAGTACGCCGTATGATCGGCAATGCGAATGCCATAGGCTTTGTCCATCAAACCGAAAAACCAAGTCAGGTTATCGTTTTTCATCCAGCGAAAATAATGTTCTCTAGATAAAAACTCAGAGGGTTTGTTGGGGTCGTTTCGCAAGCTGGCGGGAACCGGGTAGTAACCATAGCTAGCGACCACGACATATTTTTGATCTTGATCAAAAAGCAAAGCAAGGCTGGCGTCCGCTTGCATATGTACGAATTTTTTCATCGTAGATTCGCTACCTGGGTTTGTTTGAAACCAAAGACCGCGATATTTAAAGCCCGGGCGCACCCACCAAGGCAATTGTTTTTTTCCTAAAAAACCACTGCGCTGAGAGAGCTCTTCGTCCGAAGTTTTCTCTCCTACAATGCCTTTAGAAATGATCTCTGAGGCGAAAACCCCACGGCCGTAATCAGTGAGGGGGCCATTGCCGTGTCCGTTGTAATGACAAAGCATACACGAGCTATAACCGTACCCGATAAAGTCAGGATACGCGCTAGCCTGTCTGCTGAAAGACAAAGTTATTAGGAGTAGAAACAGGATTCCGGGTAGTTGCATGGCTAAATGATTCTTTAAACCTAGACCAAAATCAAGAAATAGTTGTGGTTTTTTTATAACCTTAGTCGCGAAAACTTGTTTTCCCTATCTGGACCTCAAGAAAACTATGGTTTTGAACGATGAGGACGATGAAAGAAAGCTTAATTGCAAAGAGGAAGCTATGTCATTCAACTACGATAAGCACAAAAATCACCAGGATGATGGCCACTTTTGGACATCATACTCGGACTTATTCTTGGGTCTTTCTACGATTTTCCTTCTGTTGTACGTAACTTCGTCTTTAAAGACGAATACTTCAGGAATGAAGCAAGAAATGGAAAAGCAAAAGCTGACGATGGAAGTTCAAGATTTAAAGAATCAGTTAAAAATGTATGACTCTATTAAGAAAGATTATCTTAAAAAAGAGGCATCTCAGACAGAAGCGGATCAATACGCTGAGTTAATGGACAAGTTAACTTTGCTTAAAGAAGAAGCAAAAGACGAAAAAGAGCGCTTGAGACAAGCGGCTAACGAAAATCAAAAGAAAGAAGAAGCGCTTAATCAATATCAACAAATGGTTCGCAATATCGTTAACGCTAACGTGCTTTCGAAAACTAAGATCAAAAAGCGTGATGATATTATCGATGAGCAGGATGATACGATTGTTTCACAAGAAGAACAAATTTCGTCTCTGAATCAAGAAGTTGATCAAAAGAAAAAGTTAATCTCTGAAAACGAAATGAAGATCGCAAAAGCGCAAGAGCAGCTCGAAGATAAAATGTCTGAGCTAAAAGACGCATTGAAAAATAAAGAAATTACTAAAAAAGCGTATGAGCAAAAATTGTATGCGTTACAAAATGACTCTCAAAGCAAGATTGATCAGTTAAATGAGCAAATCGCGGATAGCGAAAAAGATTTGAAACAATCACAAGCTCGTTTGGGCCAATTATCGTCTGATTTAGCAAAAACGCAAGGTGAGTTGAATACCAAGAGTATGGAAGTTGGCGATCTTAAAAATAAATTAGGATCAATCGAAGGTGAGTACGCTCAAAAAATGAATGCTTTAAAAGGACAGTACGAAGCGGAAAAAGCAGCTGATCGTGCTAAGCTTGAAAATGAACTACGTGGCGCGAAAATGAGTGCGGCTGAAAAAGCAAAACGCCTGGGTGAATTTGAAGCCAGCGCAAAAGCTAAAGAAAAAGAGTTGGGTGATAAACTTGCTGGAATGGCTCGTGACCTGGGTACTAAAGAAAAAGAGCTTAAAGCGGCTCTTGCTGAAAGAGACTTACGTAAAGACGTGGCGAACGAAATCAAAAAAGGTTTCGAAAAAGCGGGTGTAAAAGCAGACATCGATTTGCAAACGGGTGAAGTTATGCTTGATTTCGGGGACGCGTATTTCGAAACCGATTCAGCAAAACTGAATGGCGATATGAAGTCGATCCTAGAGAAAGCGATGCCGGTTTACGCAAAGTCACTATTTGGTAACGATAAAGTAAAAGATAAAATCTCAGCGGTAGAGATCGTGGGTTTTGCGTCGCCAACATATGGTGGTAAATTCGTGGATCCGAAATCGTCAGCAAAGAAAGATAAAGACGCTTTAAAGTACAACATGGATTTAAGTTATAAGCGTGCTAAGTCAATCTTCAATCATATTTTAGATGATAAAACTATGGAATTCGACCACCAGAAAGACATGTATCCTGTGATGAAAGTTTCTGGTCGAAGCTTCTTAGAAGTGATGAAAGTTAAAGATGTCAAACCAGGCCAAGATTTCTGTAAAACGAATGATTGTAAGAAATCTCAGCGGGTTGTGATTCGTTTCAGTATGGATGGAAAAAAATAATTAAAGGAGATATCAATGGGAACTAAAACTTTAGCTGAATATTTTATTCTCAGCTTACCTTATGTGATGGGTGTTGTATTCATGGTTGGAGCGTTTCTACGCTTCATGATTTGGTACACGGTGAAACGCCACGAGTGGTTTGCTCGTGAATTTGAAAAACGAGTTTCTCAATATATGGAAACGCAAGTGCCAGGGCAATCGACTAAGCAATCGTTCTACGTATTATCTAAAAAGATCTTGGAAAGAACGTACTACGAAGCCTTCGAAGTTCGTGATCGTATGATGCGTCGTCAACGAGATAAAGTTATGCGCTGGTCTGATCGCATCTGGTTGGTAAAGCAAGGTTGTGCTTGGTTAGTAAAAGACATTTTAAAGCAATTGAAGTTTTTAAAATGGACTAATGATACGCCAAAGTTGCTGCACATTACTCGTGCAACATTCCATCATAATCCATGCTTTAACCGCGTGTTTGGTGTGTTCCCAATTTCGGGTCTGAATGATATCGTTTCAATCCTTCCCGGTTTGTTCGTTGTTGCAGGTATCTTGGGTACGTTTATCGGTATCGCAAAAGGTCTTCCAGAGTTAGGTAATATGAATTTAGCAGATGCGGATGCAACTAAGAACGTAATGGATCGTTTCTTGTTTGAAATCTCGTTTGCGATGAAGTCATCTATTTTTGGTATCGCGTTCTCGCTAGCATTAAACATGGTTAACACGACGTTTTCTCCTGATCGCGTGTTTGTATCTATGGTTGATCGTTTTGAGAGCTCATTAGATTTAATCTGGTACCGTTCAGATAATAATGATTATCCATCAAATGAAAAACCTTTTGACGAACATAAAGATCCACAAGAGGCACTAGCCGAAGAGTCTATTAATTTAGAAATCGCTAAAGCCGCTCGTAGTCGTGAGTTAGACGAACTTAAAAAAACAAAAGCGTCTTAGACGCCTGGTTTCGCCTTCGGCGAGGACCTGAACTTTTGTAGAGACTCCTATCGCGATGGGGGTCTCATAGAAAAGCTTCATAAGGGAATAAAATGGCCAAGAGTATACAGGTATTTATAGTGACAATACAGCAGGGCGAAGAAGTCGAATACAAGATAGTCGATGATAGCTCGTTTACGGTAGGTCGCTCATTGGATGCAACTATTGCCTTTGGTGATCCGGATATCAGTCGTATTCACCTTATCGTGACATTAAAGCATGATCGTATTTGGATCGAAGATCAAGGTTCTGCTAATGGTACGTTTGTAAATGATCAGAAAATTCCAGCTCAAAAAACGGTGAGTGTTGAACCGGGTGATAAAGTAAAAGTCGGTAAGTCTGAAATCTATTTATCATTTAACTTGCTTGAAAAATGCTTTAAAAAAGATGAAATTGTTAAGAGTCAATTACCGAAAGACGAAAAAGATGGATTACTACGTCTGATTCAGGGTGCGCACGCCGAAGCCCAAAAGATAGTAAAATTAGCGCAAGACAGTCATGATAAATTAATTAAAATTGCTGAAAATAAATCGGCAGGGATCGAGAACGCGACGTTGTTGAAGCAAGATGAAATCTTGCAAAACGCATCGATGCAGTCTCAACAAATCATTCAAGATGCTAAACGTAAGGGCGTTGGTGTAATCAATGAAGCGCAAGAAGATGCGCAAAAGAAAGTTCAGGAAATCTACGAAAAAGCAAACGGCTATAAAAAAGAAGCCGACGATTACTATAAAAACAAAATCGAAGAAGCTCAAAGCGATGCTGAACGCGTATTAAAGGAAAATGAAAATTTATCTAATAAAATCGTAGAAGAAGCTCGAGAAAAAGTTACAGTAATGCGCGAGTTCGCACAGCGAGAATTAGATCAATTTAAAAATAAATCTCTACTTGAAATCGAAGAGCTTAAGAAAACAATTCTAAATGACGCTGAAAAAGAAAAAGAACTTCTTTTGCAACGTACTGATCGTGAAGCGCAAAAGAAGGTTCAAGCGCTAATTAGGGAAACAGAAGAAAATAACAAAATTGAACATGATAAAATGATCTTGAATGCGAAGACCGAAATCGAACAGATCAAAAAAGATTCAGCTTCGGATATTGATCGTCTTAAACAAGAAATCTCTGCACTTCAGCTAGATGTGAAACGTTACACGATTGAAGTGAAAGATCTTGAAGAAGAAAAGAAACTTTTGGTTTTACGTTATGAAAAAGAAGAAATTGAACGTCGTAAGACGTTCGAGGATGAATTAAAAGCCAAGGAAGATGCGGTAGAAAAACAGTTAGCTGAAAAACGCACTGATTTTGAGGATCGCCTTAAAAAACGTCAGGAATTGGCTGAAAAAGATATTTCAGCTCGCTACATGGATCTTGAAGTCGAGGAAGAACGCAAGAACAAGGAATTGGCGGAATTTCATAGTGGCTTGAAAAAGAAGGAAGAAGATTTCTTTGCTAAACTGAATAAAGACCGTGAATTTAAATTAAAAGAACTTGATGAGCGTGAAAAGAACTTGGCGGATTACGAAGCTAAGATCAAGAAAGACACGAACGACTGGGTGACTGATACGCGCACTAAAAATGAAAAAGAGTGGGCAGATCGTGAAGCTGCGGTACGGAAGTTTGAAAAAGACAAGAACGAAGAAGTTACTGCTTTCGAACGCATGGTAAAAGAGCGTACATTGGCTTGGGAGTCTGAGCTACGCGCTAAAACGACCAACTGGGAAACGGAAACTCGCACTAAAAATGAAAAAGAGTGGGCAGATCGTGAACTTGAGCTTAGAAACTTAGAGTCCCAAAAGCGTGTCGAGCTCCAGAAATGGATTGAGTCCGAACAAGCCAAGCGTGAAAACGACTGGAAAGACCGCGAGCAAAAGCTGGCGTCTGCGGAATCCAATAAAGAGCGCGAACTTGCTGCTTGGGCAAAAGAAAAGCAAGACGAATTCTTTTCTAAGAATAAAAACTTGGTCGAAGAAAACGGCTTGCTTGAGACCCGTATTGCTGAATTAAAAACGGTATTCGGTAAGCTATCGACCGATCATGAAAGTCTAAAAGCAGAAAATGAAAAAACGAAAACAGATACACAAATGCTTTCGTCACAGCTTGTAGATTTAAAGAAAGAAGTGAATCTTTTGATTCAAAACAAAGATCAATTGATTTTAGATTCTAAGAGTTATGAAAAACGTGTTGGCGAAATGAAATTTGAAATCGACAATCATGCTAATAAACTCGACGGACTAAAAAAGGAATTCGAAGGTCAAAAAGCACAGCATCGTTCGCAGGTCGAGATGGAAAAAACGCAGATGACGAAGGATATGTACGATCAAGTGAACCAGCTTAAATTGCTAGAGCTTGATAAATTAAAAGGCCTAAAAGAAGACTTGCTTTCTGAGTTACATAAAACAAAAGAACGTTTATCTAAAGAGATACATCAGCAGGTTGAAAAATCACTTGTGGGCAGTATCCCTGTAGAAAAACTAAATGCATTATCAAATGTTGTATTAGAGCGTATCCAAGCAACATTGGCTGAACAAACGGCACACATCGCGATTAACTCGAATGATGATGCGAATCAGTTCAATGCGGATACGAAAACAGTACTTAAGAAACAAAAACGCGAACGTTTCCAGCAAATGGTCATGGGTTTTGTTATCGGTGCTGTATGTATCGGTGTGTTGCAAGCGACCTACTTGAAAGTCTCTAACAATTTAAATCCGGTAAATGATTTAATTGCAGAACAAGCTGAAGTGGCTAAAAAAGACATGGAAGCGAAAAAATTTAATCCTAAACGGGAACCAGAAGTTAAGGATTCGTATGTTGATCTTGTGCTATACACTGATCAATTCTATGAAATGTATTTAAGCCCTGACTTTAACGAACGTTTCGGTAAAGCGACAATGGAATATCTGCTACGTACATGGAGAATCGAAGAAGAAAAATCGATCCAAGTAGTAGCGATGTCGAAAACGCTGGTAAAAACGCTTCTAGAAAAGAAAGACTCAGTCAGAACTGATTTTTTAGAACAGGGGATGCAGAAGTTAAAAGAAACAGAATCTGAAACGGAAGCCAAGATCGTAGAAATTCTAGGATCGCAAGTGAAGTATGAATCGTACAGAAAATTCGAACGAAAGTACTTCCGCGACGAACTAGAAAAATTCTACCTATCAAGAAATGCAACTCCTGAAGAAGGAAGCATTGAGCAGAGCTCGGAGCATAAATAGAGTCAGATGCTAGGTTTTTGCAATTCGGCGCGTCCACAGTGGTTTGGCGTTCGAGGTTTTCGTCCAGTGCCCCAAGCCGGACGAAAACCTCGAACGCCAAACGCCGAACCGCTGCCTAACAAGGATCAGAACTAGGGCAAAAAAAAAGACCGGCGAAAATGCCAGTCTCCTAAAAGCCAAATCAAACCCGTTCTGCTAAAAATTCAATCCGATGATTAGTAGTATATCCATCAAATCGCCATCTATTTTATTTTCCATCAGCTCATTAGTAGAACCGTTAAAAAGGAAGTCTTTTCCTTCGTCGCCGAAGTTGATGTAGTGATAGGTCGCTTGAAGCCCAAGGAAGGCTTTTCTGCGCATTAGAGGAACTTCCACACCGATACCGACATCTGCGCCCATTACGTTTTCGCGTGATTGAACGCTGAGCTCAGAAATAGATACTGTTCGGTACCACTGCGAGAAACCGCCCAAAATATACGGATTAATATCCGCTAATCCTTTAGTAACGTTTTGCGTGTTCATGAAGTACTTGATGTTAAAATTAATCGATGTGAACGACACGTTGCCTGAATAGTTGTTTATCGAGTTACCTGATTGGGTCGAGAACTTTAGCGGACTATCGCCGGTCATGATGCCAACACCCAGCGCTGTTTTTAAATCAAAGAAATAGCTAATTTGTATACCGAAATTGGGTCCAGAACCGTAGGCTTTGGCCATACCATTTGTAAAACTTCGAGGGCCGGTTGCTAGACCAAGGGTTAGGAGGCGCCCGTTTCGGAAAAAGTTGACGTCGGCTTCTTCGTCAGAGTCTTGGTCAAATTCCGAGTAGTCTGAAAAAGGGTCAAACGCATCCGATGACTCTGACTGAGCGTGAGTTCGTCCGGACACTAAAAATAATAGCAAAAATAAATAGATGAATAGTGATTTCACTCTGCCCCCGTAGATTCATTATGACCCAGGCAAAGTCCCAAATCAATTCGAATTAATTCTAGCCTGTAATAGCGTATTGGAGTGTCTCAAGTTGAGAAAGCGGAGGCGAAAAAAAACTTACCGAAACAGATTCTGATACCGACTCCACTGCCGACACCGACGACTTTTTTAAGTCGAGGTCTAGCTAGCCCAATGCTTTCAAATTATCGTTAAGTTTAATTCACAGTGTCCGACAGAGAAATGTATTAAAATAATATTTTCGGGGGTAAGTGTGGTGAAAATCAAGCGTATTGCAATGGCTTTTGTATTTTTATTATCGCAAGTGAGTTTAGCAAATGGCGGCTCAGTTAAGAAAGGCGTTGCATTTAACTACTTACCGCTTTCTGCGATGATTTTGTCGGAAGAAAGAATTGCTAATTTAAGTGATGAGGATAAATTAGTTTATTTAAGAGCTATTATTTATTTAGGACAAGTTCTAGAAGCATCACAAGCTCAAAAGTTTGATTACGAATCTCCGGTAAAATACGAATCTAAAAAGACAAGTGGACTTGATACTGTGCCGTCTAAATCACGCTCGATGTTTTCCCTATACTGGAATCTTTTGGTAAGTGAATCAAAAGCGGTGATTGGCGCGGTGGCCGGTTGGGTCTTAAACGGCGTAAGATGGGGTGGTTCTAAAATCGCTACAACCTCACTCAGAACAATTGAGGCCGCCAAAACACCGGTGTCTGTGGTAGCATCTGCGGCAAGTAAAGCAAAATCAGGAATCACGAATGCGGCTGTAGAAGGTTACGCTAAACGTTTGGCAGCGGCTGAAGCATTAGGAGTGGCCTCAAAAGTCACAGCTGTAGAAAGCGCCATCGTAAAAGCCGGTCTTAAACCAGCTGATATTCGCGCCGTGGCGACCCAAATTGGCAGCAAAGATGGTTTAAAAACCGCGATCATCACTAAACTTAAAGATGTTAAAGTTCTTGAAGCTGAACGTGAGGTGGCTCGTGCCGCTGGTAATTTGAAGGAAGTTAAAAAGCTAGATGGTCAAATTTTAAAAGCCAGAACAGAAATTACAAAAACGGAAGCTAAATATTATACCGCGGGTGGAAAGCCATCTGACGTAGCCACTATCTATAGAAAATCAAATACAACACTTGGTCACAGGATGTTAAGCAGTGTGGGTGAAGTAGCGACGATTAGCTACCTTGGGTATGAAGGTGGCAAGTACATGGGTTACTGGGGCAATCCTCAAATCAAGTTAGAAGATAAAAAAATTCGCGATTCTTTGGCAGCAGTAGATGCCAATAAAGATCCTGGAAAAATTATTCGTGAGCATGGTTATAGCTGTATCTATGGCGGTCGTCCATCAACACTTGTTAGGACAGATGCGGGTGTTCTATGTGGTATGCCAACAGAAGGTCAGAATGACAGTTGTAACGTTAATAATGGTGATTTCCAATGTCCAAACTACGGTTTCAGCACAGCGGCTGGCTCTATCGATAAAGATCTTTGCATTAAAATTGATCCTAAGAAAAATCTGACTGTGAACTGCGTAGCGAAATTCAATGAAGTCATTGAGGCTGCAGGTGACGTCATTATTAAAGAAGGCGACGAGAAAAAGCTTTTAGAATTTAATGATGGGCTTCGTGGTATTTTAGTTAAGCTTGAAGGCGACATCATGACGGATGTGGAAAACAAAACTCACAGTTTTGGTTACTACTGTGAAAACAGCAAAAAAGCACAGAAATCTGAGTGTAATGCGCTCTCAGCGTTCGTAAATACATTGAAAGAACGTCCAGAGATTAAAAAAGCAATCGTAGCGCAAGCGGAAGCGCCGCCAGTAGCCGCTGGCTCAGCATCTGGTTCGTCGTCAGCTTCATCGGCCCCGGCGGGACAGCCGCCAAAAATGCCTCCGATGGAAACGCGTGAAGCTGGTCAAGCAAAGTAATTTCTAGTTGCTTTCGCCGAACGAAAATTCGACAGACTGCCCCGGCGTCTGTTCGAAATTTTGGTCCTGATCACCATCGCGATTAGCGGCGCGGGAGTTTTCGATTTCATTTTGTTTTAAACAGCCTTCAAATCCAGAATCCGTGGGCAAATATTGAACGCCCGTGGATGCCCTGCATTTTACCGTAGCGGTCGAATTCATTTTAATTGGCTTGTTTACGTCTTTCAGTTGTCTTAGATCAATCGGCGTGTAGCCGTCTCGAACATTACCTGGGGATACTGGTGTCGTTTCAGTTACAGCTTCGCTCGCAACCAGTGGTTCCGTCAATGTTGGTTCGGGCTCGGCTTTAGGTAGCGGCTTAGTAATCGTCGTTAGATCTAATTTTTTCTTCTCTACTTTGGCAAAGGCGCTGACGGCAATACTGAACGCAACCGCACTTATTACAAGAAACTTCATGGAACTCCTATTTTAAAGCCGCCTCGATTTTGCTTACAATGTTATCAGAGGTCGGTGATGTCATCGAAGACCATCGATCTATCACTTTGCCGTCTTTGCCAACTAAAAACTTTTCAAAGTTCCATTTGACCTCTGTAAACAGGGTTCCGGGCTTAGATTCTGTTAAAAATTTATAGACTGGCTGTTTATTCGCGCCAGCGACCGGGTTTTTATCCATTAAAGGAAACGTGATTTTATATTTATCTTGGGCAAACTTTGAAATCTCTTGATTGCTGCCTGTATCTTGTTTGAAGTCATTTGATGGAAACGCTAAAACAGTAAAGCCCTTAGCCCCATATTTGGTTTGTAAATCCTGTAGATCTTTCATTTGAGGAGTAAAGCCGCAGGCTGAAGCTGTATTCACAATCAATGTCACTTTGCCTTTATATTGAGCTAAATCCACATCTTTGCCGTCGATATCTTTAACTTTGAAATCGAATAGAGTTTTTGCGGCGTTTGTTGATGAAATAGGCGTCTGATTAGCAAAGCACTCAAGCGAAACAAATAGACTCATGATTGCGAGAAAAAAACTCTTCATTATTATCCTCCATGTTAGAGATTTAGTTTTGACAAATTTTCCAGGTACGATTACATATTACATCCATACCAAGGGTGATTATGAACAAATTTCGTGCTAATGCAACGACTGCCGGAACGTTCACTAGTAAAAACATTACTAGCTTCAAAAACCCGACCCCTAAGCAAAATCTGAAAACTAAAACAGCCTCTAATAAAGCATTGAATTACAAAAATGCAGGTGTCGATATTTTAAAAGGGGACGAATTTGTAGATTGGATTGGAAAACGTTCGAATAAACGCTCTCCACATCAGGATAAAATCGTTGAAGCCGTAGGTGGTTTTGCGTCGTTATTTCGACTTCCCAAAGGTATAAAGAATCCATGTATTGTCAGCTGTACTGATGGTGTAGGAACGAAAGTTAAACTAGCGGTTGAGCTTAAATCTTACGATGGTATCGGCCAGGATTTAGTCGCAATGTGCGTAAACGATTTGATGTGCACAGGTGGATCGCCTCTATTCTTCCTGGATTATCTGGCGATGGGTAAACTTGATTTAAATCAGGCAAAGAAAATTTTAGCATCGATCAAGCAAGCCTGTGACGATAGCAATCTGGCGCTCATTGGTGGTGAAACGGCGGAAATGCCGGGCGTGTACGCAGGTAATGATTTTGACTGTGCTGGGTTTTCCGTCGGAGTTGTTGATGAAGCTAAACGATGGGGCGCGCACAACGTAAAGGCAGGCGATGTCTTGATTGCTTTGCCAAGCTCTGGGTTTCACTCTAACGGATATTCGCTCGTTCGAAAAATATTTGCTAATGAAAAGCCATCATTTAAAAAAACCTTGCTTACGCCTACCTTTTTGTACGTTGAATTCTTAGAGGCATTAAAGGCAAAATTAAATATCAAGGCAGCGGCCCATATTACCGGTAGCGGAATTGAAAATATTCCTCGCGTGATACCGGCTCATATGTACTGTCATTTAACGCCGTGGGATTTTCCTGCTATTTTTAAAAAGGCGCAGGACAAAGCCGGTCTGGATCAGGAATCCATGTTGACCACATTTAACTGTGGAATCGGAATGGTACTGGTTGTGAGCGCCAAAGATAAAGAGCGTACGCTTAAGGCCGCTCAATCGTATTTTAAAAACAAACCCGTTCTTATGAGTCCATTTGAATTGGGGTCAGTGAAGTTGAAGAAAAACAAGAAAGATAAGGATTTTATCTTTTCTAGGCCTTAAGGAGTCTACGAGTGAGGAAAATGGCCATTTTGGTGTCAGGTAGAGGGAGTAATATGCAGGCTCTGCTGGATCAAGAAGGTTGTAACATAAGACTTGTTTGTTCACATCGTCTTCATGCGGCCGCGAACTTTAAAGCGCGTCGCAATTTTGTCCCAGTATTTAAAACTAAAAAAATCGACTTTTCTGAATGGAAACAGTTTCTAATCTCGCGACAAATCAGTAGACTGTTTTTGCTAGGATTCATGCGTATCGTGCCGGCCGATTTTATTAATTCGTTTCGTCCGCATATATTAAATTTGCATCCCAGTTTATTGCCTCTGTATCCCGGTTTGGAAGCGATCGAATCATCCTTTCAAGAAAAAGCACCGATGGGCGTGACTGTTCATCAAGTTATTCCCGAAATGGATGCTGGTGATGCTGTAGTGCAGTCTTTAGTTTTTGAACCTAAAGATATTCTAGAAGATTTTAATCGGTCGTCATTGATGATGACCTTTCGTGAACATTATGTTGTTCGTCGTGTGGGGGAAAAATGGAATTGAAACGATACGACGTTGCGGTGGTCGGTTCTTTTTATAACGTCGGCTGGGTGGCCAGTGAACTGTCTCGCCAAGGCTGGAGTGTTCTGTATATTGATTTGCACGCAGGGCTTGGTCGTTGGCCGATGGAGGATATCGAGGGGCCGTTTGGTTTTTTCTCCTCGGAAACGATGAATCCATTCTTTGTTGAAAAGTTAAACAACGAAGAGGCTATGGTGTCTCAGGATTCTGGGTTCACTGTATGCTTGGGTTCTGGTCCTTTGGAGTTTAAATCTAGTTTTATTCAGTATCAATTAAAAGAGCTAGGGGTGTCGGCTGAATTTATTTCTCGTCTAGAGGCTTCGACGGAAAACTTCTACCAAGCCGGTCAGAAATCCTTGGGACTAGATACAGACTTTAGAAAATCATGGTTAGAATTTTTGAGTCGATCTTTGAGTAGCCAAAAAGACGTAGCTTTTGGGGACGTGATCGCGAGCGAATTTCCATTGCCGTTAATGAATCCATTTTTCACCCGATTTTTGAGTCGGCGATCATTGGAGCGAAATCATCAGTGGCTTCAGCGTCAGAATATCGATGCTTTTGAGCAAACTCAAATTTTAGATTTTGCCTTAAATTCAAGTAAAGAAATCACGGGCTTTGAGGCGAAAGGTGAGTTAAATGGTATCACCCATTTTAAAACTTTAGTTTGGGGCTTGTCGTCTGAAGAGACCTATTACTACAAACCTCAACTCGCTAAAATTATGTACCCGAAAGGGGTCTCTGAGCCTGTTTGGACGTGGGCTCGTTATTCAGTGGAAGTTACCGTTGATCGTGAAACACAGCAGTTGCCTTTACATTCCGTTTGGATTGACGATGTGTTTGGGCCTTGGACTCATGAAAACTTGCTAATTTGGCAACGGACTACGTTTGAAAATCGTTTTGATGTTTGGATATTAATTCCAAACAACCAGCGCTTTAATAAAGACTATATTAAATACTATGGCGAAAAGATTACTCAGAAGTGGGTTAGTCGTTTTGAAACGTCTTCGGCGAAAATTCAAAACTACCCTCAAGAGTATGTCTACACCTACCAAGATTTGGGTCCAAGTCGTTGGGTACGTTATACAAGCCAACACAAACGGCCGATTGAATCTAAAGAATTCGGTAACGTGTTCTTTAATGGTTACGAGGTTTGGGATCAGCTGAATCGGGAAACGCAATTTCAATCACAAAAAAATCTAATAAGTAAAGTAACCGATAAATTAAAAAAAGAAACGACGAAGGAATTAAGATGATAGATAGATACTCACGACCCGAAATGTCTGTGCTGTGGTCAGTGGAAAATAAATTCAGTAAAATGTTGCAAGTTGAAATCGCAGTTGCAAAGGCCCAAAGTGAATTAGGTATTATTCCTCACAAGGCCTACAAGGCCATTGCTAAAAAATCTAAATTTAGCGTCAAGCGTATATTGGAAATCGAAGCGGTCACGAAACATGACGTGATTGCATTTGTAAGTAATGTTGCGGAAAACGTCGGCAAAGATGGTAAGTACATTCATTACGGCATGACCAGTAGCGATGTTCTAGATACGGCATTTAGTTTACAGATTCAAGAAGCCGGGGCGGTGTTATTAGCCTCTACCGCGCGTTTGAAAAAATCTCTACAAGTTAAAATCGCGAAAAATGAAGAAACATTGTGTGCGGGCCGTACTCACGGAATGTTTGCAGAGCCTACGTCATTTGGAATGAAATTGATGGGTTTCTTGGCTGAACTTATCCGAAATGAAAAGCGGGTCGTAGTGGCTTTAGAAGAACTGCGTATTTGTAAATTATCTGGAGCGGTTGGAACGTATTCGTCGCAAGAGCCAATTGTGGAAAAGAAAGTCAGTAGTTACCTTGGGCTAAAAGCAGAGTGGGTAGCGACGCAGGTTGTGCCGCGTGATCGTCACGCAAATCTATTAAATCAAATTGCCCTACTAGGGGCGGGGTTAGAACGTTTAGCCATCGAGCTTCGTCATCTGCAGCGCAGTGAAGTGTCTGAAGTTGTAGAAGGGTTTTCGAAAGGTCAAAAAGGTTCATCCGCGATGCCTCATAAGAAAAATCCTATTAGCGCCGAGAACATCACAGGATTATCAAGACTGTTGCGATCGTACGCTTTATCTGCGATGGAAAATATTCCATTGTGGCATGAGCGCGATATTTCACATTCATCGGTTGAACGTGTGATTTTTCCGGATAGCTTTATTGTTGTTGATTATGCATTGAATAGAATGGCGGTTTTAATTGATGGTCTAGAAGTTAATGCCAAACGAATGCTAGACAATATGGAGCAGTCGCAAGGGCAATTGTATAGTTCGCATGTACTGCTCCATTTAGTGAAAAAAGGTTTGTCCCGAGAAGTCGCCTATGCTCATGTCCAAAGATTGTGCCACTCACTTGGTTTTGGTGAACATTTGAAATATAAAATAAATGAAGACGAAGTGATCTCATCCTATTTCACTAAAAAAGACCTTGACGATATTTTTAGCGGAAAAAAACATCGCGACACGATTTCTAAAGTAATTAAAAAACAAAAGAAAGTGCTTCAACACGAGGATAGAAAATGAGCCAACATCAAGAACTACTGTATGAAGGTAAAGCCAAGAAAGTGTTTAAAACAGCAAAGCCAGATCACTACTATCTTGAGTTTAAAGACAGTTTGACGGCGTTTAACGCTCTTAAGAAAGGTACGTTTGAAAATAAGGGCCAGGTGAATCGCGATATCGCGGCTCGATTATTTGAATACTTAAAAGGTCGTGGAGTTGCGTCTCATTACGTAAGTTCAGAGGGAACTAACGGGATGGTCGTGAAAAAAGTCGAAATCATCCCATTCGAAGTCGTTGTGAGAAATATACTAGCAGGATCAACGGCAAAAAAACTGGGAATCGACGAAGGCGTGGCTTTGTCGGAGCCTTTAGTTGAATTCTATTTGAAAAATGATGAATTGGCAGATCCTTTTGTGTCGGAAGAGCAAATTCGCATTATATACAAAATTCCGACGGCGCAAATGCAGGAAATTAAAAACTATGCGCTTAAAATCAATGATCATTTAAAAGAACTATTTGCTGGAATCGGTATAAAACTGATCGATTTCAAAGTCGAGTTTGGTAAAGATAGTCAAAACGAAGTATTACTAGCAGATGAAATTACGCCAGACTGCTGCCGCTTGTGGGATATTAAAACAAACGAAAAATTAGATAAAGATCGCTTTCGCCGAGACTTAGGTTCGATCAAAGAAAGCTATGAAGATGTTAAACAACGATTAATGAATGCTTTAAAGTGAGGTCCAAATGAAATGGGGAATTAAAATTTTACCAAGAGAAGTTTTATTAGATACTCAAGGTCGCGCCGTTCAGGATTACCTGAATCAAAATTCGCAAGGCGTGAATCAATGCCGTATAGGTAAGTACATTGTGTTAGATTTGAAACAAACAGATGTTGCCGAATCTAAAAAGAAAGCGATTGAAATTACAGAACAGACATTAATCAATCCGCTGATTGAAACTTATTCGATTGAATCACTATAGGTAGGAGCCAATATGAAGGTCGGTGTTGTTACGTTTCCTGGAACGAACTGTGATCAAGATGTCGTTAAGATGGCTCAAGCTCATGGTTATCAAGTCGTTCCATTATGGCATAAAGATCACTTTGATATAAATACAGTGAATATGGTGATTATTCCCGGTGGTTTTAGTTATGGGGACTATCTTCGCTGCGGGGCTTTGGCCGCGCGTTCGCCAGTAATGGCCTCGGTTAAAGAGTTAGCGAAAACAGGTAAACCGGTTCTTGGGATCTGTAATGGATTTCAAATTTTGTGTGAAGCGGGATTGTTGCCAGGCGTATTGGTTCGTAATGATCATGGCCATTTCATTGACAAGTGGACTGTAATTGAAACCGTTAGTACAACAACCCATTTTGCAAAGTCAGATAAGAAAACATTAAAACTGCCCGTTGCTCATGGTGAAGGCCGCTTCTTTGCGGATAAACCAGAGCTAGATAAAATTGAAGAGCAAGGTCAAGTTTGGTTTCGATATACAGAAAAAATCAACGGTTCTTTGAATAATATCGCCGGTGTTATGAATAAAGAAAAAAATGTAGCAGCGCTTATGCCTCATCCAGAACGCGCCATGTTTGATTGGATGGGTGGCAGTGACGGATTTAAATTTATTTAAACGATAGTTTTTTGAGGGAGAGTCTATGGCAGCTGAACGTACGTTAACTGAAAAATTAAAACACTATCGTATCTCTCAAGGTGAGTACGAGCGAATCTCGGGTTTGCTTGGCCGCCCACCACACGGGTTAGAATGGGCTTTGTTTTCGGCGCTTTGGAGTGAACACTGTTCCTACAAAAGTTCTAAAGTTCACTTACGAAAATTTTCATATCGCAATGGAATGACTCGCGATGATTCCGATGAAAATGCCGGTGTTGTTGATATCGGTTTTGGTGAAAAAATAGTTTTTAAAATGGAGAGTCATAATCACCCGAGTTTTATTGAACCGTATCAGGGGGCGGCGACGGGTGTGGGTGGAATCTTGCGCGATATCTTTACAATGGGCGCGCGCCCGATTGCGTTAGCGGACTATCTTTGTTTCGGTAATGAGAATGCACCTCGCATGAAAACCCTGGTTAAAGGCGTGGTTTCGGGCATCAGCGGCTACGGAAACTGTGTTGGTGTCCCGACAATCACAGGTTACACAGAGTATGACGAAAATTATAATAAAAATATTTTAGTTAATGCCATGGCTGTCGGTTTACTTGAAGGTCAGATGAATTTGGCCAGCAGTAAAGCCGAAGGCGTGGGTAATCTGGTTGTATACGTGGGCGCTAAGACGGGTAAAGACGGTGTTCACGGCGCGGCGATGGCCAGCGAATCGTTTGATCAGGATATCGATAGTAAGAAACCAAATATTCAGATCGGTGACCCCTTCCTAGAAAAACTATTGATTGAGTCATGTTTGGAAGTTTTATCTAAAAATCTAGTAGTGTGTATGCAGGACATGGGCGCCGCGGGATTAACATCAAGTACGTTCGAAATGGCTTCAAAAGGTCGCGTAGGAATGGATTTACACTTAGATAAAGTTCCCCAACGGGATTCTTCAATCACGCCGGAAGAAATTTTACTTTCAGAAAGCCAAGAACGGATGGTTCTGGTGTGTGTCCCCAAAAACTTAGACGCTATCCAAGCTGTATTTAAAAAATGGGATTTGGATGCGGCTCCGATTGGTACGATTATAGATACAAAGAAAATGCGTTTATTCTGGAAAGGTGACCTGGTTACAGAAATCGATCCGACACTGATTACAGATTCAGCGCCTCGCTATGAACGGCCATTCACTTCGTATCAGTCAAAACGCAAAAAAGACAAAATTGTGTCCGTATCTGATCAAAACAAAGAACAGTGGTTAGAGAGTTTAAAGCAAAACGCGTTTTATAAAAATAAGAATTGGATTTTTGAGCAATACGATCAACGGGTGGGTACGCGCACAGTTAGGGACGCCTCGCACACAGTGAGCGCCGTGCGATTGAATTCACGTCGTGACCTGGCTATTTCGGTAGGGTGTCGTCCCGCTTTCATGCGTATGGATACGCGTATTGGTGCTATCGATGCGATTATTTACCCAGCTCTTCAGCAAGCCGTAAAAGGATTTAAACCGATTGCCGTTACAGACTGTTTAAATTTTGCGAATCCTGAGCGCGTCGAGGTCATGACTGATTTTGTTCAAACGTGCGATTTATACGCTGAAATCGCGCAGCGATTAGATGCGCCGATCATTTCTGGAAACGTAAGTTTCTACAACGAAACCGAAGGTAAAGGAATAACACCAACGCCAGCGGTAGGACTTGTTGGTTTGAAAGAGAATGACGATACTATTTCAGCGTGTGTTTTTAACGAGTCGGATCTGACTGTGTTTTTGGTGCAAATGCCGGGTGTTGTGAGTTACGCAAAAACGGCAGAAGTTTTTAAAAAAGAGTCCTCGTTTAGTGGCGATTTGTTAGTTCCGCTACTTTGCGATTTTATCCCCGCGATGACCGCGTTTGCGGCGAAAACAAGACCACAAGTCAGTCGCGTGGTTGGGCAAGGTGGTTTGGCTGTTACCTTGGATAAAATGAAAGCCGACGGATTTGAATGTGTGTTTGAAACCGGTGAGAGTCATTTATTTAGTTCAACAGAATTTCTGTTTGAAGAGCGTTTATATGATTTTGTATTTGCTGTGAACGGTGCTCAGCGTGCGACGTTTGAAAAAGAATTAGATGTGTTAGTAAAAAAATGGAACCTGGTTTCTTATGTACTTGGTAGAAGTCGAAAGGGATAGTCATGTTTGAACACATTGACGGTTTTCGTGAAGAGTGTGCTGTATTTGGTATATGGAATCATGAAGACGCTAGTCGCATGACGTATTTGAGTCTCTATGCCATGCAACACCGTGGACAAGAGTCGGCTGGGATTGTGACCTTAAATGGAAATGAACATCTTATTCATAAAGGCCTTGGATTAGTAGGCGATGTCTTTTTAGAAGATGAACTTAAACGGTTAAAAGGGCGTGCGGGGATTGGGCACTGTCGTTATTCAACGACCGGCCAGAATCTTCTGGCAAATGCACAACCCTTAAATGCAGAACTGGTGCGCGGACCCGTCGCCGTGGCTCACAACGGAAACATTGTGAATCATAAGAGTTTGAAAGCCAAACTACGTTCAGAAGGCGCTATTTTTCAAGCGACTAGCGATACAGAAATTATTCTGCATTTGCTGTCGAAAAGTCAGAATATCCCTATTATTGATGCGCTTAAGCAGTCTTTACCGCTAGTAGAAGGTGCATTTAGTTTTGTCATTTTAACTCAAAAAAAATTAATCGCTTTACGTGACCCATGGGGGTTTCGTCCGTTATCAATTGGTAAACTTGATGATAGTTGGGTTGTTGCCAGTGAAACATGCGCTTTTGATTTAATTGGTGCTGAGTATGTTCGTGACGTCGAACCGGGTGAAATCGTGTGGATGGACGATGACGGATTAAATTCAACGTTCTATGCAAAAAATGAAAAGAAGGCTCAGTGTGTGTTTGAGCACGTGTATTTTGCTCGACCGGACTCTAAAGTTTTCGGTTTAAGTGTGTATGAATCCCGACGTAATCTTGGAAAAATCCTAGCTCGCGAAATGCCGGTAGAGGCTGATCTTGTCATTCCTGTTCCTGATAGCGGAGTTCCTGCGGCGATTGGCTATTCGCAAGAAAGTGGGATTCCATTTGAGTTCGGAATTATTAGAAACCATTACGTGGGACGTACCTTTATTCAGCCATCACAAGGTATCCGTGATTTTGGTGTAAAAATTAAATTGAATCCGCAGTCGGAAGTTCTGCGCGGTAAACGAGTGATTGTGATTGATGATTCTCTTGTGCGCGGTACGACGAGTAAGAAAATCATAAATCTAATACGTGGTGCCGGTGCAAAAGAAATTCATTTTAGAATCGCATCGCCGCCAACTGTGAATCCATGTTATTACGGAGTCGATACTCCTCAAAAAGATCAGTTGATTGCGGCTCACCGAACGCAGAAGGAAATTCAAGACTACGTAGGTGCAGATTCGTTAGGTTATTTGTCGATGAATGGATTGTATCAGTCTGTAAATGGCGATAGTCAAAAATTCTGCGCGGCTTGTTTTGGTGAAAAATACCCGACGGCGATAGATTAACTAGTAAGGCGATAATTTGCCTGGGCATTTAAAGTGAGATTTAAATATACAGGCCATTGTTGTAACATACAGGCAGATGGGCCCCTCTTTGGTCATGATAGAAACAATGTTCGATTGCGGGTGGATAGTTTTAGGACACTTTGTGCGTTTGAATGAAAACGATTCGGTTTTCTCGGAATCTAAAAACGATGCGATTTGAAAACCCATTTTCTCGGGATCTAGCATGAGCTCAACGACCGTTCCTTGGTTTTCGTATTGCTCCCAAGTTACATTTCGTTCGTATTTAGGGCCACTCCAAAAACTGGGTTTGCGAGGATATTTGAATTCTGTTGCATCTAAGATTTGGGACGGCGACTCCATAAAAATCAGCCAGTTGCGAAGATCTTTATTTAGATACCCATAAGGGCTTCCTGGTTGAGCCATACTGGCTCTTTCTTGCATGTGAAATAAAAGCGCTCGCAAATTTCTGCCATCGGTTAACAAATGACCATGATCGAAGTCTCGCCAATCGCCGATGCGCCTGAAGGCGATGCCATGAAGTTGGTTGTAAAATGTTTGAAGGCTCATTTGTAAAAAACTAAGGGTCAAGTTTTTAGGCAAATTTAGAGAGTCGTAAAAGTAAATCGGCTCGGTCTGCCAAGCGTCTTCATTGAAATTTTCAGAGCGAACTAGAATTTCGGTAGTGGCGGATTGAGCCACTGAAGTTAAAACTAAAAAGAATAATACAATTAATAATCTCACATAGTCAGTCTATCAAATATACGCAATTCATTCATCTGCAATGATCTGAACAGGTGTCATGCCAAAAGTGTCACTTTCCGGGGACCAGGCGCGCTGATTGCATTTAAAATGATAGTAAAGGTAATAACTGGTCAGAACGGTTCATCGGCATTCGGTAAGTATGGACATTTAGAAATAAACTAGAATTTATTGAAAACTAGATTCACCTCAGTGTGAGGTGAATCGAAATTAAATTCTAGAGTCCCTTGATGTTCTTCCATGATTGAACGTGAAATACTGAGTCCTAATCCAGTGCCTTTGCCAACGGATTTTGTTGTGAAAAATGGATTCAATATTTTATCTCGAGCTTCTTTTGGAATCCCTTTTCCTGAATCGGTAATTTTAATAATACATGCATATGCACTTGACTGGCCTTAAGGTTTTCTAGCCTTAATCTT